>NZ_DKSP01000216.1:0-16908 GCF_002472745.1 Sphingobacterium sp. UBA7253
ATGAATTTTTCTCCCAAGGCCGGCTTATTTAATGAAACATAGATTGCGGCAACATTACTGTAGTCTACGAATAAATTGTTCATCAATATAGAGGACGCTGTTTGTTGGTGCAAACGTTCATCTATCGCTATTTTTAGCAACTCATAATGTAAAATGGAGTCCGGTTTTTTAGCCGTTTCATAGTATTGGATCTTCGAATCATATAGAAAACTAATGTTGTATTTGTCTGGATTTTTGGCATGTAATTCTTCGAGTTGATGAAGGAAGGGGGCAATATCTTTTGCTGGCCGCTGTAAAGTATTCAGCGTCTGGATCATTTGTACCAATACGCGTTGTCGGTTAATGTGTCCTTCAGGCAGCGAATCAATTAGGGGGAGTACCGAACGATTCATTTTTTCTGCAAGGTTATACTGAAAGGAGCTCAAGTTGTTTTGGGCAGCGGACAGTAATATCGCTGATTTCGCTTCGGTTGACAATCCTGATGCGGTATCCGACAAAACAATCGTGGCGGCTTTGTTGTAATAATAGCCCGCTTCGCGTTGTTTTGCTTCTATGCTGCGGATATTTCCTATGCCATTGTAAATAAGAGCTTTGTATTTAGCGTTTCCGGTGGTGAGTTCAATGAGTTCGAGCGCCTGTTGAACAAAAAAAAGAGCCGAATCTTGGCCACTCATAGCATAGAGTCGTGCTAGATAATATTTTACACGGGCAGCGAGTACCGTGTCTTTTTTTACGGTGGCATGCTGGTCTAACTTTAACCAGGCAAGTTTGATGGAATCCCCATTTGCTGCATTTAATCTTTGGTCCTCCAGCGTTTTAATCTCTGCGGCAATAGCATCATGATCGGGCGACAGTGCGTCATTCTTTCGAGCGCAAGCGATCGAAAACAAAGACAGTAGCAGCCAAGGGAAAATGCGGTTCAATAGGCTCATTTTTCAGGGAACAGCTGATTTAAGATCGAGTTTTTTCTGCGTGATGAAATCGGAATTTCCTCTTTGTTCTTTAAGACAATATACTCGGAACGATTGACACCAGAAATATGTGACCTATTAACAAGATACGATTGATGGGTGCGTAAGAAATAGGGCGGTGGCAATAATTCTTCATAATATTTGAGGGGTTTAGAAATTAACTCCTTTGTACCATCATTTAAAAAGAAAAAAGTATAGGGACCGTCTCCTTTGCAGTACACGATGTTGTGAACGGGGACGATACGTACATGGTGTATGGAAGACAAGGCGATGCTTTCGGGAAGTTCGCTGGCGTGTAAAGCTTCCTGCACCATTGATAAACGCTGCATCCATTGGGGATTGTTTTCGCTTTTACGCCGGTAACGTTCTAATGCCTCGTTTAATTCGGTTTGATCGACCGGTTTCAAAAGATAATCCAAAGCACCATATTTGATGGCTTTGATTGCAAAATGATTGTAGGCCGTAATGAAAATAATATTCTGTGGAATAGCGATTAGCTTTTTTAGGATGTCAAATGCTGTACCATCACGGAGTTGAATATCCATGAGTATAACGTCTGGTTGTTTCTCTTCAATCAATTTTACAGCATTTGTCACCGTATCACTCCAGCCAACAAGTTCAACATCAGTTTCCTGTTGGATTAAATAGCTGATTTCTTTGCGTACCGCGGGTTCATCCTCGATAATGGCTACTCTGATCATTTATCAATACTTTATACCCTATAAAAATAATAATTGTAAGTAAGGAAACTGAATCCATTTACAATTCGTTGCAATTATTTACAATCTGGATTTAAGATTCGAGTAGGGGTGAATTGGATTTGATCATTTAAAATTCCAAATAGCAGTTGAAATTTTTATATTTAGTATTGTATAGACCACTAGAAATATGGAGGCTCAGAAGTCATTAAAATCGGTTTTTGCTGGTAGCATTGGTATAATTACCTTGTTTGCAATTGTTGGACAGTTTATCTTAAGTGCTCATACCTCCAAGCTTGACAGGATCGACTATATTATTCAGTTTTTTAGTTATTTTACAATTCTGAGTAATGTAATGGTTATGTTATGCTGTTTTTTTACTATTTGCTGGTCAAAGAGTCGAATGGGCCTATTTTTTACTAGACCCGAAACAATTACTGCCGTAACATTATATATTCTTATTGTCGGAATTATCTATAATACCATACTTCGCTTTCTGTCGCATCCTCAGGGTTTATCAATGGTGGTTGACGAATTATTGCATGTGCTCGCTCCTGTGAGTTTTTTCCTTTTTTGGTGGCGTTTTTTGGACAAGGGAACAATCCGGTGGAGTCATATTTTTTATTGGTTGATCTTCCCATTAGTCTATCTTTTTTATACGTTGTGGCATGGTTCGTTTTCTGGATTTTATCCCTATCCTTTTGTCAATGTTTCCGAATTGGGGATGGACAGGGTTATTTTGAACAGCTTTGGAGTAACGTTGGTTTTCATCGTCATTGGTACATTGCTCATTGTATTGGGAAAGTGGCAAAACAAACGGCGTTCTCAACGGATTAAAAAATAAGAAAACTCAAAGCTCTTCGATATTGTTATATCACAAAACGGCGTTTATTTTTTACTTTAATTGAATTGAAAAATGGTTATACGATTTTTTATCTGTGTCTCTTTGGTATTATGTGCGATTTGTTGTTTTGGTCAAGTGGATGTTGATAAAATGAGAGCCGAGTACGCGACTGCTGTTCAAAACAAAAAGCTCTGTGAAACGAATCTGAAACTATTGGAAAAAGCTGCCAATTCCGCCACAGAAAAGGGTTATCTCGCGGCTTATGAGATATTATGGGCAAAACATATGGGCAACCCGTTTACAAAATTGGGGCAATTCAAGAAAGGAAAAAAGCTCCTCGAAGAAATGATCATGAAATACCCTGACAATATCGATTTACGTTTTATTCGTTGGAGCGTGCAGACGCACGCACCATCTTTTTTAAGCTATGGTAAAGATAGATTGCGTGATAAAGATTTCTTGGTCAAAAATTTACATAAATTGCCCAATCCAAAGGGCCGAGAAGTAATATATACCTATCTGAAAGAAGCGAATGGTTATCTAAAAGGCGAGCATGTGTTTTCGCAGGCTGAATTGAATGAGCTCTCCAAGTAACGAGCTTTCCAAACAAGATTTAGCTATTCCACCAGTTCATTGATGCTAAATAAAAATCTTCGCATAGGCCAAGTTTTTTTTGGACGGAAATTTTCATCTTTGTTAGATCAGTAGCAATTAAACTTTAAATGATGAAACAGATATTTATAAATCTCGCGGTAGCAGATGTGAATAAGTCAATGGATTTTTATACACAATTGGGCTTTACGAACAATCCTCAGTTTTCGGATGAGCAAGGTAAATGTATGGTTTGGAGTGAGCATATTTTTGTTATGCTTTTATCTCCGGATAAGTTTAAAACATTTACGGAAAAACCGCTTGCAGATACAAAAAAACAGATCGCAGGACTATTTTCACTTGCTGTCTCTGGTCTGGATCGTGTGAACGAAATTGTTGATAAAGGACTGAAAGCTGGCGGTATAGAACCCACGCCAATGAAAGACTATGGTTTTATGCAACAGCGAAGTATTGAAGATTTTGATGGGCATACCTGGGAGATATTTTACATGGATATGAGCAAATTTCCAACCGCATAAAAATCACAACGGAATAATCGGTGGAAGCAAGGTCCCTGCAGTAATGTAAGGGACTTTTTCTTTTGATTTTAACGTAGCGAAGCAAGTGTATGCCGACCATTGCCGCGGGCGATTTTTTATAGGAAGTACGAATATTAAATCAGGGTAAGCGAATTATAGTTATGGCTTGTCAAAAACGGATGTGCACCCTACATTTGACGAAATGCTCGTTCGTGTTAGATAAGCGGATCAGTATTAGATCATAAAACTTGACATATGTTTAAAAATAGAAAGCTCAGCAAAAATCCGCTTCATTATGTTTATGCGATAATATGGATTCTTATATTTGGTTCCATCGCTTATTACGTTTATTCAGGTGCCGCATTTAAACCGGAGAATGGTAAAATCCATTTGGTCGCCATACTTATTGCTTGGGTGGTGGAGTATTTGGGGCTTACAATTACGAGTTTACTATTCCTTCTGTATGGAATTTATCGGGCTATAATAACTGTTTTAGATGACGGAAAGAAGCGATCATAAAAGGATAGCGTTTGGGCGTCTACCCAAAACGCTATCCTTTATTAGTTTTAGATCGTGTTATTCAATAGACCATAAAGACTTTTAATCAAGACTCGATGGGCTCCTGCTTGCTTCAAAACGGGTTTTTAAATGCTGTCTTCTTGAGCGGCGCAAACGTGATTTTTTTACAGGATAATGTCTCTTTTTCGTGATATTGTTAAAGATCAGAGCCACCAGGAATAAAATTATGCAACCCGATAGTACTGGACTTAATACATACCAATATCCCATCGCTGAAATTTTTGTTCCGCTGCTGACGGCAATGAGTGCTGTTGCTCCACCAGGAGGGTGTAGCGTGCGTGTATGCTGCATACAAACAATGGACAAGGCCACGGCGAAGGGAGCGGTCAGCCAGATAATATCGGGAAGGAGCTGTGCAACGGTAACCCCGGCGATTGCAGAAACAACATGCCCACCAATTAAGTTGCGGGGTTGGGCAAGTGGACTTTGTATGGCACCATAAACCAAAACCGAGGAAGCTCCGAAGGAGCCTATCAAAAAGATATTTTCCAGCGAAGGTAAATGAAGAGATTGGATATAAGCGATAATAAATATTCCTACAAAGGCGCCAATAAATGACCAAAAATGTTCCCAAGGATCGACTAACGTCTCTCTATAGATCACATATCTATAGATCCGTAATTGTCGGTGAAGATGCTGTTTCATTTTATTTGCAAATATATATAGACTAAGGGCTTTAAACTTTGCGTATTCTATCTCGATTTTTGAAGAATTTATAACATCCGATTTCTTATGTTGGATGTCACCATACTTTGGACAGTAAAGTCCATCGAAATGATGTCTAATGAATACCTCATATTTATAGACTCATGGTAGTTACAAAGCTTTTATTCCTTGTTCAGATCGAGAAATTTAATGGGCAAAAGTACATTAAAATAATAAAATCTATCTGCTATAATTTAAAATCTCCCTCTAATACTGCTAGTTTTAACGTATACTCTTTTATGGCCACCAGCCCAACTTACAATTTTGTAAGTTGTTCCAGTCTCCAGAAAAACACATTAGTTTTGTTCAAAAAATATACTTTATGGAATTGAAAGATAATATTTTGGGTTTTCACCACCTGTCGATTAAGGCTCAGGATTTTGATAAGACAATTGGATTTTATGAAAATCTCGGTTTTATTATTGTGCATGAATGGTCATTACCCGAGTTTAATTTAGAACGTTGTGCTATGCTTTTTAATGCCTCTATTGGCTATTATTTGGAAATTTGTGATAAGAATGCTACTATTCCAACGCAGGGAAGAAGGCGTATAGAAGGGGAGGAATATGTCGAGAATGCGCTACTTCATCTGTGTTTTACGGTAGAAGACGCCGAAGATGCCCGAATACAGGCTATCGCCCATGGTGCTCAAGATTTGAGTGATGGAGTATTTCAACTCATACTCAGCCAAGGTAAAAAAGATGTTTTTGTGCGAAATAGCCTCGTTTACAGTCCGAATGGGGAAGTGATTGAGTTTTTGGAGCGTGTTGATTTTAGTTAAGGTTAGTCGTTGTTAAACCCGGAAAGCGCCGCCAATAGGGGTTTTAGTTTACGACTTTTATCGGTCAGCGAATAGATTGATGCTGTTTTACTTCGGTCTTTTTGAATGAGTCCGTCCAGTTGTAATTCTTTCAATTGTTTTGCGAGTGTACGATCGCTGACTTGGGGCAGGAGAATTTTGAATTCCGAGTAGTTCGTATCCTGCTCCAGGAGTTTGAATAGAATCGAAAGCTTCCATCGGCCACTGAATAATGCCAGCGTCTTGGAGGCGTTACAGAACTGTTGTAATGCTTTTTCATTGATTGCATTCGTCGAATTTTCTTTGCGGTCTTTCATAGCAGCTAATATCGATCATTTCTTCTATTATTATCTAGTCGTGTGTCTGATATAAGAATTCATTTGAATAAGTTTAAAAATAAGGATAATACGCTATGCTATGGTTTGAAGTTGAATTGCTTTCTTCTTTTGGCTTTTTGACGGTTTCTTCTTTCTTCTTTTGTTCAACCATATCCATATTCCTGTGATGGGGAGAGAAGCGGCTAGTGTAACGGCTAAGAATACAATAATCTTAGAAGGTAATCCAAATATCGACCCCATATGAATAGATTTCATCATACGTTGAGCCTGTTGCGCCAAAGGTAATTTTTCTAAAGGGTTATTTTTAAGTAGTTGTCCGGATTTGCTGTCAAAGAAAGCCTGGTTGATCTGTAAAGTTGCATTTGAAAAATTTTCCTTAGTTAGTGCAAAAGCTAAGTCCTTCTTTTCAGGAAACGTGATAATTATATTTCCAGAGCTGGGATATAGGCTGTTTAGCTGCTGATAGATCGTATCCAGCACGAGGTAATCTGAAAAAGCCTGATTGTTGATGTTGCTGATCTTCTCTTTTGTTGATTTTTGCGTTGAACCCAATACTTTATAGAATTGTTTATTGTACCAATCGAAACTCCAGGTCAATCCCGTCAAGGTAAAAATAATTAAAAACAAAGATGCGTAAAAACCGCCCACTGCGTGAAAATCCCAGATTTTTCTTCTGAGAGAGGCTGCCATTTTTATCGTTACACGTTGTTTGAGCATGGATTTATTTTTTGGCCACCACAGGTAAATACCACTTAGGGCAAGAAAGAAAGCCGCTAGAGCTGAGATTCCAGTTAGGGTACTTCCGATTTTTTCGACGAGAAGAAAACGATGGATATCCAAAGTCTTTTGAAAAAAACGGTCACTCTGCCGACCTTTGGATAATAGTGCTCCTGTATAAGGATTTATATATGCATACCAGTATCCGGTCTTTTTTTGTCCATACTGAATACGGAAACTACGGGAAGGATCTGCTGGAATTTCGATGCGAAACAACTTCTTGTCCGGAAAGATAGCTTCGGCTTTTTGGGAAATATGTGCAAGGGAAAGACGATTGCTTTGTACAGTTACCTGCTGTTCTTTCGGCCATAAAAGTGGGGTAAGCTCTTTTTCAAAGCTCAATAACATCCCTGTCACGCAAACAGTAAAAAAGATTATACCAAATAATAAGCCCAAATAAAGATGCAATTTTCTAAGTATATTTTTTAGGCTTTTTTGTTTAGCTCTTTTATGTGTCATAGATGCGCTGTCAATCGGATGAACAGCGCAAAAATATAGTATTATCAGTAATTATTCTAAATAAACGTAAAGTTTAATCGTACCGTTAATCGTCCCAATCCTCATTATCGTCGTAATACTCTTCTGGTCTTCTGTCAAGAGGTACATCTTTGAACACACGAATCGCAGCATTTCCTAAGTTGACATTCACTAGAAAAGAAGGGACATTCACAGAAAAGTTCCATCGGCCATTGGTCATATAGACATATCCGCCCCGATAAGGATCATAGAATGTTTTGTAATCGCTAAAGTACACATGATGTCTCATGTCGTAGTGATGTGCGCTAGCCCATCTTGGACGGCCATGATCATGTTCGTATGCATGTTTCCAGTATTTGCGATCTTGCTTATCGCGTTCGCGCACATATTTGTCGTACTCTTTTTCCCGTTTTCGAATGTATTTTTCACGGTCCTTGTTGCCATGCCAGCCATGGTCGTCATGTCCTCTGTGTTGTGCTTGTGTTAAAGCTGGCGTCACCAGAACTAGGCTTAGACAGCCCACCGCAATTGAAATTAGCTTTTTCATTATTCCCAAATTTTCATAGTTATTTTCTAGAATACAAAATCCTTGCCAATTGATCAGTGGTTATGTCTGATCTAATTGGTGTTGTCTGCCAGAGCTGCTTGGACTTCTTCTCAAAAGATACTGATTAGCGGGATAAGGCCTGAAATGGCGATAAATTAGATAAAAGCCGTATCTAATCAAGTTGAATATACATGTGATAATATTCGCCCCCTACTAAAGGAGTTTTTTTGCCGAGTTTGAAACCAATCCTTTCATAGAGTTTTTGTGCATTGGGATTCTCTAGGTCGACGAGCAAACTTTCTTAAAACCATTTTGCTTGGCATGTGTAATTGCATAATTTAAAAGTTCTGTTCCGATACCTTTGCCCCGTGCCATGGGAGCAACCGCAATTGAATCGATATAAAATTCGTCGCCAGCTGTTTCGGCTTCTGGAATCAAATTATTATTGTACAGTTCCTTCATATGATCCAAAATAGGCTGTCTTAATTCAATAAATCGATCACCATCGTAACCGGTTAATGAGCCTAAAATATGTCCATTGTCGTCAATTGCGACAAACGTATGCTCATAACTATAGAGATTACCTTTTTGCTTGAAGAGCTGCGTTAAGAAATTTACAGCCTCGCTTCGATCTTCTTTTTTGATAAAGCGAAATATAATGTCTTCCATTGCCTGGAGCATAATTTCAGGGACATAATGTGCGTCACTTTCTTGGGCACTTATAATGTTATGATGTATATCCATTTTTTTGAAGAATAAAAGCGAAGTTAGTAAACTTAAATGATTTTCGTTAAAGGGCTTTTGATCGGATTTTTTTTCGAAGAAATTTTACTATAACGAGCGATATCTCGCTGAGGGGATAAAGTCGACCGTTTATTGAATGTAATATGAAATGGCTCAATGTATCGATCCTGACGAAAACGAATAACAGTTAATTAAATCCTTCTTGTGAAAAAAATATATTGTCCACGTTGGATCGAATAGTTGATCAATGTATTTGAATATTGATCGGCTTATATTCATAAGACATTTCTTGTTATTTTTGAATCGTGTTGTTGTCAGTTATACGGCTTTCGGCAGCTTTTTTTGGATTAAAAACAAATTACAATGATTATAAGAGCGACAGTTTCTGCTTTTTTGGTTGCTATCATCAGCCTAATTGCGACCTTACTTGTACAGAATGCAGATCTAAATATGGTTTATGCTGCATTTTGCTGTTCGCCTTATTTTATTGTTATCGCTTTGATTTATTTCTATTTTAATTTCTTTCGGAAGAAGTTAAAGGTCTTAGAGAAACCAAAATTCGCTTTTGAACTTGGCTATGGTTTTCTTTTTTATTGCTTATTTTCTTTATTGCTTCCGGTACTTCTTTTTTTATCAACCTGGGGTGATGAATACGAGCATCGGCTTTATGCAGATTTAGGGGGAGTGATTAAGGAAATGTTTCCTTTGATTTTAACACTCAGTATCTTCCTGACATTCTTTAGTAGCGTGATTATCACATGGGCAATAAAATCCTGGAAATATTTGGTTCCGACTTTGCTTGGATATCTTATTTTACTACCGATTATATTCGCGTTCTCAACGACAATACGTGAGTTTAATGACCTCAGGGAAGAACGCCTAACACAAGAAGATAATATCAGAGAAGGGCGCTATAAATGGTTCTGTGCGATGAGTAATCCAGCAGCTTATCCCGTCCAGTTATATAGTGGCCGTTTTATCTTTCCGAAAGATGAAGATTATGAATTTACATTTAGTGAAGGCAATATCGTAAACTATAACGCCGTGTGGGGACAAGCTGGAGGCGGTACATATGAGCAGGTGATGTCATTGCCTAAGGCATTAGACGTTACTTGGTATTCCTTTGCTGAAGATGTTTTTTATCGCATGAACGGTCCGATTGATTATAGTAAATTGCGGAGGTTGTTCAGTACACCATACCAAGAAAAAGGAGCGATCAAAACTAATGATGAACATTATAATAAGATTATTTTGGGTTTTGCTCCTGGCGGTGTACTTGTAGTATGGGCCAGTGGGACAGGACGTCGTCAGGTCGAAATCGGTCGTTATCAAGCCGAAAAAGTAGTGATCCATGCTACGGATACATCCAAAGATAATGGAGCGTACGGTAATGTCTTTAATCAGGAATGGCGCGATCAAGTATTGTCCGATTATCGATTATTCCTTCGGATGTTCAACAAGCCATTGCAAATAAATCTATTCCCTATGGCTACTGGGATAAATTACGGCAACGTTATCCTGTACAGCCTAAATTTGTATTGTCTTCTGACAGAAAAGCATTTGATGCGGACTTGGAGTTTTATAATTCCGAACGATTTGTCTTTGATGAGCGTCTTCGGGATATGGACATGGCATCTCGAGGTATTCCCAAAGATGTGTACATTAAATGGTATGATCAACATAATAACCGATGTGCTGCGCGGTTTTTGTTTGATGAAACTGAGACATTTAAGAATTTCGCTTCATTTTTTAATGACAAAAAGGACGTTGGGGCTATGCTGGAGTTCAGTGTTGACACAAAGACTAACATAGCAACAGCGACATTAAGAACCGATAGTGAAAGTAAGCTGCTTTTGAAAACTGAAGTAATCGACTATGGGGAGCATTTCTAAAATTTGGAAGTGAATCTACAGATCTTTTTTCATGTTATAATTTGGTATTTCGACTTCAGTTCTTATTTGTATCTGCTCAGCGATAACTTTAAATCCATTTGCCTCAAAAAAGGGTTTCGCGGTTTTACTTACATCAGCAGTCACGAAAGTTCTTTCTAGTCTTCTTGCTTCATCTTCCAATGTAGTATAAAGTTTTTGAGCAATCCCTTGGCGTTGAAAATCTTTATGGACATACATGACATCGACATAGTTTCCATGATTGAGGGAAGCGAACCCAACCATTTTCTGATTTAGCATAGCTACAATAAAATACTGATCTTCGATTAGCCGATGCCAACGGCCATGATTATTGACGGACGATACCCATGCTGCAATTTGCTCGTTATTATAATTATCTGCGCATACAGTCGCAATAGTTTCAGAAAATAGGATTAACATTTCTTGCAGATCTTGCAATACTCCTTTTCGGAGAATCAATCCCATTGTTTTTGTTTGAATTTTGGTCATCTTTTGGAAAAAGTGTTGAATAAAAGGCTTGATATGCCAAACCTAATGGGTTGCAGTGGTATCAAAAGAAGGCGAAATTTTAATGAAAACGTGTAATTATGTTAAAGTTATAAATATTATATTTATAACCGCAAGTCGGCGATCCGATTTACGAACAATAAGTCAGTATTAACCATTTTCTCGGAGGATTTTGCGTATTAATTTCACAGAATTGTTGAAATTAATTTATCGGTTATGCCAATAGGCAGACAGAGCGTTGAAATTGACCTTTTTCAAGCATGAAGACCATATTTTATTTTTTTGTATTCGTTTCTTTGGTATTGTCAAGCAACTTTAATCATGTATGTGGGCAATCTGTAGTGGAAATAGCTGCAATTAAAAACCCTGTTGTCCAACTGGAGGCTGCTCTTCAGTTGCCTATTAGGTTTGATGGTGATACGATAAAATTGAAAAATGCCTTGGCGCCGTTTTTGGAATTGGCAGACAAAAAAAGAAGTGTTGCTTTAAAATGGGCTTATTATATGCGTATGGCTGACGGTTTCTCAATTGCGTTTGATCGCATAAATTCATCATCTGAGCGCTATTATCGTTTGGCTGAGCAGTTGCTCCGTGTACATCCAGATCCTGAATTAGAAATGTTGGGTTGTGCCCGTGAAGGATATTACAACTTTATCTATAGACGGGTAAAGGAAGCATTTCCGTTCTTTTTACGAGCGAATGATTTAAAATCTAAAGTTACTATCAAAAAAATCCCCATGGTAGTCAAGCATTACCAATTTATGGCGAGTTTCTACAGCTACATTGGTGAACAGGCAAATGCTGTTGCTTATTTAGAGGAAGCGCTACCTTTACCACGCCGGCTGCACGGGAACGTGTCGATCTGATCAATTCCATTGCTGTATATCTAGCAAAGGACTCGCTCGATCACCAAGCTTTTACCTATTTGAATCGCGCAATGGATGAAGCTAAATTGGCGAAAGATTCGGTTTGGATTGGTATCATTTCGGGTAATTTAGCAGATCATGCATGGCGAAAAGGTGAAAAGGAAAAAGCTATTGGGTTAGTTAAGAAAAATATTGAGCTTTCTATGCGTTATAATGAGCGGAAAGATGCGATGCGTGCAAATCTCAATTTAGCCAATTGGTATATCGAATTGAAAGAATGGAAATTGGCTGAGCAATATGTGATGACCTGTGAAAGTTTGATGGAAGATAAGCCCTATTTTTTAAAATATAAAGTAGAATTAGCAAAATCCAAGTCTAACATCATGCGGGGGTTAGGACGTGGAGGGGAGGAGCTTAAGCAATTGCATTTGTATCTGATGTTGAAAGATTCGTTGGAAAAAAGGATGAATGATAAAGAGATACAGAAAATGCTGTGGCAAAGGGAGTCTGAAAAATACAATCGGACTATACAGGCTACTGAAGAAAAACGGATTCGGACAAAACGCATGTATCAGTTTATAGGCATTGTTCTTCTCTTGATTTTTGCCATAATTGTATTGTTGGTCAATAAGTCGAAAATTAAAATTAAGATGCGGAATACTTTACTAGAAAAAGACCAACTTGCGCTTGCCGATGAAAAACAATTGCTAGATCAGGAGCTAATGATTTTACGAAACTCTTTGACTGAATTTACAGCCACCATCCGCCAGAATGATGTCGTTATCCAGCAACTTAGGCAGGAGGTGGCGAAGATCTCCGAATCTGATCCGGCGTACATCACGCAGGTTACGGATAATTTGAATGCGCTTTTGCAGCAACACATTATGACAGATGAGCGGTGGCAAAAATTCAAACATGTTTTTAACAAAGTGTATCCCGCTTATCTGACACAAATGCGGCAAACTTATCCAAAGGTTACCGAGAATGATCTTAAGATATTAGCGCTGCTCAAATTGGATTTAAGTAATGCGAGTATGAGTGAATTGCTGTGTGTTTCGGTGGAAGCCGTTCGTAAGGCAAAACAGCGATTGAAAAAAAAAATTAGAGCACACTGAAAAGTAAGGGAGATTCACATTTGATCCATGTCTTGAATAAAGATGATCTCGTATTCGGAGGTTATTTAAATCAAATAGATTAATCAAGTAGAGTCTACCGGATTAATCTATTTGCTAAGAGCGACGAAGCGCTATCGAAATCTATTTCGCATTTTTTGCAGTGACATTAAGTTCAATGTCAACGTTTTGTGCGATCATCCAGTCTTGAGGGTTACCTTCTGTACCGTATGTAAGACCCCAATCTTGTCTTTGGATCGTAAATTTAGAATAGAATGTTACTTCATCACCATTGAAAGTAATTTTTGCAGGGAAAGTTACATTCACCGTTTTATCTTTGATGGTTAAGTTACCACTAACTGTATTTGTCGCATCAGCAACAACACTTTTTCCTTGCGCTGCATCAAATGGGCCAACTTTGGTGATTTCGAATTTTGCAGTTGGATATTTTGCTACGTCAAAGAAATCAGCACTTTTTAAATGTGCATCCAGATCTGATGATTTTTTGCCACCGGATGTCGCAGGATCTACAGAAGCTGTATCTGTCAGAATAGAATTGACATCGATAGTGAAAGTACCACCAGTAACTGCGTTATTTTCAGCTGAAAGTGTTCCTTCGCTTTTCAAAACACCATATCTTGGGTTTAAACCGCCTTTATGGTAACCAGTCCATTTTAATGAGCTTTTATCTGCTTCAACAGTGTAAGTCTGTCCTTTTTGTTCAGTTACTTCCTGAGCAGTTGTTGTTGTTGCTTTGTCGCCATTTGTATTTTGACAAGAAGCTAACAACAGGATAAGGGCTAAACCCGAGATTAATTGCTTTTTCATTTTTAATCGTTTTATTTTTTATATGTTTTTTACACTTTATATTTTGCCGCATCAACTGTGCCAATTTGCAACTGCTGATGTTGTCGATACAAAGGTAGATGATAGATAGTTTATTTTTGGTATCAGTTTCCTTAAAGAAACTACTTTCCAAAAAGATAGTGGTCTGTAACTTTATAAATGCGTATTTTTGTAAGAATAAAGAAATCATGTCAGTGGCACCAAGCTTTGCTTGTGTGTTCATTTATCGTTGATCGTATCGGGGATAAGGAAGCCTGTGAGGGTAGAGCGTACATGAATAAAAAAATAATGTAATGAAAAAGGAAGCAACTTTAACGTCGTCAGGTGCATGCAAAACACGTGTGTTGGCCATTAACGATACCATGGAGATTTTGGCCGGAAAATGGAAATTTCATATTATAGGTACCTTATTGTTGGTTGAGAAATTACGTTTTATGGAACTGCTGCGCGAAGTTGAGGGGATAGGTGCGAAGATGTTGTCTAAAGAACTGCAGGATTTAGAAATGAACCAGCTGATCAGAAGAACAGTATTAAATACCAAACCTCTGACGGTGGAGTATGAATTGACCGAATGCGGAAAAACTTTGGGCCCAATCATCGATGAGATTACTAAATGGGGTATAACTTACCGAAGTAAGCTTTATAACAAGAATGGGGAACTGGAAGCAACGACCTAGTATGTAAACACGCCTTTACTTTTAGTGATAAGAGGGAGGATGCCTGTAAAGAACCTGATACGTTGGTAGCAAATCCCTTTGATAATAGGTTATGAAAACGATAATAATTGTAAGTTTGTTCTAGAAATTACAGTCTAACCTACTAAAAAGAAGACAGGATGCGGTTACAACACTTACTTTATTTGTCTCTTGGAGTTTTGAGTATCAGCAGTTGCGGAGTTACCAAAAACGCCCGACACCAAGAGATTCCCTTTGATGAAGGTATCAAAAAAATTAACCATGTGGTTGTTATTTATATGGAAAACCATAGTTTTGACAATCTTTATGGCGAATTCAAGGGAGCCAATGGCATAGCGAATGTCAGAAAGGGTGATTTTTTACAGGTAGACGAGAATGGTGAAGCCTACCCATACCTCCCCGAAATTCCACGTAACAATTCCTTTCCAACCAATCTACCCAATCAATTTTTTAATATAGACCAATATGTACCTTCGGATAAGGCGACGCCCGATGTTACACATCGGTTTTATCATAATCAATTGCAGATCAATGGTGGAAAGATGGATAAATTTGCACTCTATAATGATTCCAAAGGTTTAGCGATGGGCTATTACAATACAGAGAAGCTACCTTTGTATCCGTTTGCCAAAGCCTATACATTATGTGATAATTTCTTTCAGAGTGTATTCGGCGGATCCTATTTAAATCATATTTATATGATTTCTGCGGCTATTCCTGTTTGGCCTGATGCACCAAGCTCAATGGTTGCTAAACTCGATGCAAATGGAAAGATGATTAAAGATGGTGTAGTTACGCCAGATGGTTATGCAATCAATCATGTGCTTTCTCGCAACAAACCTTATCCTGCGAAATCTGATACTTCCAAATTATTACCTTCTCAGACTATGCCGACCATTGGCGATCGCTTGACAGCGAAAAATGTAAGTTGGGCTTGGTATTCAGAAGGCTGGGATGACGCTGTTGCCGAACGTAAAAATAATTTTGCCTACAATCATGAGCCTTTTTTATATTTTGCTAATTATGAGGATGGTAAGGAAGGACGACAACACATGAAGGATCAAAACGATTTTATCAAGGCCGCAAAAGAAGGAACGCTTCCTAGTGTATCTTTTGTTAAACCAGGTGGGGGCAATGATGAGCATCCTGGAAGTTCGGCAGTCTATTCATCAGAACAACTTGCTGTTAATTTGATCAATGCTGTATTGGAGGGACCGAATGCAAAAGATGCGTTGGTGATTTTGACCTACGATGAATTTGGTGGCTTTTTTGACCATGTTAACCCACCCGTCGTTGACCGCTGGGGACCTGGTAGCCGAATCCCGGCAATTGTCATTGGACCATTTGCTAAGCGTGGTGTAGTGGATCATACGCCGTATGAGACAGTGAGCATCCTTTCATTTATAGAAAAACGCTGGGGAATAGAGCCTCTTGCTGAAAGGGATAAAAAAGCAAATCCCTTTAGAAATGCGCTCGTTTTCAAATAGTCGGTTTTTATATCGAGAGATAGGAAATTGAACTATGTGTAAAAAGGTTGTCGTTTGTATCTTATTGGTTGCAATAGTATTTACCCTCGGATTTACTACAGGGCAGCCTGTTTATACTAAACAAAAAGAGGGTAATGCCCGTGAGCATCTGATTCAGAAAGAATTACTGGATCAGATGCTTTCTTTTAAGACATATATCAAGGATACCCTGCAGGCCGAAGTACAGAAAGGTACGGTGGATACGCTACGTCTCAGAAGAGCCTTTTTGACGACAAGGCTACTTTTTAAAAAGTTTGAATGGGCTTCGGAGTATTTTACTGCAGATCTATCCAGAAGGTTAAATGGACCTCCGGTGGAGGAAGTTGAAAATGCGGATTTGTTGGATCCCTCTTTGGCTAGAGGGGTGGAGCCTATTGGATTGCAGGTGATTGAAGAGCTTATCTATCCCACTTACGATAATAGCAATAGGCAAAAGCTAATTCGTGAAATCGAACATTTGATAACCAATACGGATTATTTGATTTCCTATTTTGAAGATCATCAATTGGAGGATTGGCGCATTTTGGATGCTTCGAAACTTGAAGTATTTCGGATTATATCTTTGGGGATTACCGGATTTGATAATGCACTTTCTCGAAATAGTATGATCGAGTCTTCTATGGCGTTAGGCAGCCTACAGCAAATTCTTTTGCAATATGAAGGTAGAAAAGAAACGCTAACATTGATGCTTAAAGGGGCGATCAAATATTTGCAACAACACGCGGAATTTGAATCGTTCGATAGAGCGCAATTCATTACCCAATTTGCCAACAACATCAGTACAGAGATAGCACAGTTGGAACGTAATCTGCCTGGCCCTAAAATCAGATACAATCG
>NZ_DKSP01000216.1:16934-29306 GCF_002472745.1 Sphingobacterium sp. UBA7253
GATGTTTGATCTGAATGCATTTAATGTAGATGCCTTTAGCCCGGGACCAAAATTTCACTTCAGCAATGAAAAGGCCGTACTGGGAGAGAAATTATTTTATGATGTTGCTTTGTCAGGAACACATACGAGAAGTTGCGCTTCATGCCATCATCCGGACCTTGCATTTACAGATGGGTTGAACTTGCAAGTGGACATTCATGGTTCGGGACGTTTGCTCAAACGTAATACGCCTACTTTGCTCAATGCGGCCTTACAGTCCAACTACTTCTATGATATGCGTTCGTTGACGCTGGAAGATCAGATACACGATGTCATTGGTAATAAGCAGGAAATGGACGGCTCGGTAACTGATATCGTTCAATATGTTTCTTCGGATAAAATCTATCGGTCATTATTTAATAAAGCATTCAATACAGTGGATGGCCCAATCTCAGCAGAGCAGGTAAGCAATGCACTTGCTTCTTACATTCGTGGCCTGACCAAAATCAATAGCCGATTTGATGATTATATGCGTGGGGATAAGAACGCATTGTCCAAATCGGAAGTGAATGGGTTTAATTTATTTATGGGCAAGGGAAAATGTGCGACCTGTCATTTCCTGCCTTTATTCAACGGTGTTACACCGCCCAAATTTATTCAGAGCGAAGTCGAAGTCCTAGGAGTTCCAAAATCCATGAAAGATTCTGTGCTGGATTCGGATTTAGGCTACTATGATATCATTGGTGTTGATTCTTATAAATATGCTTTTAAAATACCTTCTGTCCGGAATGTAAAGAAAACTGCTCCCTATATGCACAATGGGATCTATCGGACGTTGGATGAGGTCATGGAATTTTATAATAATGGGGGTGGGGCAGGACTGGGGATCAAATTATCCAATCAGACATTGTCAGATGAAAATTTGCATCTGAGTGAAAAGGAAATGAAAGATATTATTGCGTTTATGGAAAGTCTCGAAAGCCAATAAAATGACTACGATTCAATATACGCATTCAAGATGGAAAAGCTGTTATTTTTACCATATCTTGGTTTGCCGGGATTGATCAACAGTCAAGTTAGTTAGCCTTACTGACTATAGGAATAAACTATAATACATGGAGTAGCCAGTTGTTCCGTCGAGCCATTGCACAAGTTCTTTATGACTATAATGAAAACCGGCTTTTTGGATAGCGGCTTTCGAAATCATATTTATTTCACGATGGCTTATCGTCAGTTTTCTTAATTGATTCTCGGTGGCCCACGCCATTCTTATTTTATACAAAAGACTCGATAGACCTAATTTTCTGTACAGCGGCTGTATGAAGGACTGACCAAAGTAGGCCTCTTCTTTATTCAACAGCAGCATGCTGGTTATCCCAATCATTTTTTCATTTTCGAAAAGACCAAAAACAATGCGTGGGTATCTTATGCGTTCTGCCCAATCCAAGTCAGATAGTTCTATTTCAGGAGGAGTGCTCCGTCTAAAAAGTGTAGGTTCGGTTTGAATTGACTCGATACGCATCGCTTTGTAAAGTGGAGATTCGTTCTCTGCAAGCTGACGGATATGGAATGAACCTGATTGAAATGCTAAAACGGGCTCTGACATAACGTAATTAATGCTGTCTTAATGATTATTTCTAATACTATAACGCGAAAGTATGTATTATTATTTATACTTCAAATGTGGTATAGCATTCCTTCTCAATTGCTGATTCCCGATGATTATGGCGCGACAACTACGACTATATATGCCTGCAATTGAGCAAGCCGCAATTGTATTAAAGCAACACATGATCCTATTCGTTTCAATGTGGCCTTATGCGCAATTAGGACATCAAAATATAAGTTTCAGGAGTAGCATTTCCGTAATGGTGCTAAAATATGTAAAGATGCTGAATTATAAGATTAGGAACTACAGTAGTTCGGCTATTCTATTTTCTAAGTCTTCTAAATCAAAGGGCTTGGCGAGATAGCTGTCTGCTCCGGCTTGCTGAGCTAGTGTTTCGATATCGGTATTAGCGGATAGATAGATGACAGGGATATTGCAATATAAGGGATGATTTTTGAGCAATCGTGTGGCTTCTACACCGCCTATTTTGGGTATCCAGTTGTCCATCAAAATTAAATCAGGATGTACCTCTTCTACTTTTTCGATAATATCATGAGACGTTTCAGAGACCGCCATATTATAGCCATTTGTTTCGAGGATTATAGTACATATTTCAAGGACATGTTTATCATCGTCCAACATAAGTATTGTTTTGTTTGACATGTTGCAGCTTTAAAAAAGGTGGAGCTAAATTAAATAAAAAGCTATTGCGAGAATAAGGTTAAAATACCGATTCTAATAAGTATAAACCCGTATTTTCGATATATAAAGATGAAAAAGGGAGTTAATTTGCTGGGTTAGTCTAATTTTGAACTTTCAAAAATAGTATTATCTTTATTTTTTAATTAATATCCAATGTTGTCCTGAATTCTAATGAAAAAATACATTTTTATTTCCAATTGGCATTTCATATTGCCGCTATTATTTATCATGGCAGGAAATTGCCTGTTCGCTTTTGAGAAATCGAAACAAGCGTATTTTCAATTGAAAGTATATCATTATGAGAACGATGAGCAGGAGAAAGTCATTGATCAGTATCTTGAATCGGCGTATTTGCCGGCATTGCATAAATTGGGATTTAAAGAGGTCGGGGTATTTAAGCCCTTAGAAAATGCTGCTGGTCAAGATAGATTGGTTTATGTGTTCATCAGTGCTGCAGACTTCAGTTTGCTGGTTAATTTGGATCAGCGGCTTGCCAAAGATCAAAAATACCTGGAGGCTGGAAAGGCTTATATTGAGGCAGGTTATAGTAATCCTCCTTTCAAAAGGTTGGAGACAATATGGATGAAAGCATTTGAAGGAATGCCCAAATCGGCGCTTCCTAAATTATCTGCTGAAAAAAATAAACGCATTTATGAACTACGCAGTTATGAAGCCGCAACCGAGCAGCTTTCTGCAAATAAGATAGCGATGTTTAACAATGGAGAGATCGATATTTTCAAAAAACTGAATTTTAATGCTGTTTTTTATGGACAGGTGATTGCTGGTAGCACAATGCCCAACCTGATGTATCTGACGGCATTTGAGAACATGGAAGATCGGAATATACATTGGAAAGATTTTGGACCTTTATACAAACCAATGCAGGATTTACCGCAATATCAGAATAACGTTTCCAAAAGTATAAAAGTACTGTTATATCCCACTGCATATTCTGATATTTAGTGGTTGAACTTGTTTATCTTCTCCTAACAAACAAATTGAATTTTTTGCACCAGTCAAAAAAGCTGGCTAACGCCTGTTTGTCCAATTTTTCAAAACT
Organism: Sphingobacterium sp. UBA7253; assembly: GCF_002472745.1. Classification (NCBI taxonomy): domain Bacteria; kingdom Pseudomonadati; phylum Bacteroidota; class Sphingobacteriia; order Sphingobacteriales; family Sphingobacteriaceae; genus Sphingobacterium; species Sphingobacterium sp. UBA7253. Next base: position 20,285 of record NZ_DKSP01000216.1, read on the forward strand.
GTAAATCTTATGGGGATAGGGAAGGGCATTCGTATAAATGCCGGTATTTGCTAATATTAGCATCGGATTGCTGTTATTAATTTTGTCAAAATATTTGCCTAGGATGGTGTAGTGTGTTTTAAATAAGGATTCAACAGTTTCGTTATTAGGGACTAATGAAATGGTGTAATCGTAGTCATCATGTTGCATTTTTTCACAGTCGCATATCCTGTTTTTTCCTAAAGCAACTTCATTTCCACTGTCCCAAAAAAAATTTGCGACTTCAAAAAATAAATCTTTTTTGATATGCCCGACGGGCTCAGCGATAAAATATCTCATTCCTTTTCTCTTTTATTTGTGGTGTTCTTCTTGATATTTAATGGACTACAATCTCCTTTCTGTCGGATTTAGATAATCATTAAAGACGCTGTTCGAGTTGTCGCTAACGACGGGCTGAACCAAGCTTTCTAACACAAAGAAATACCAATTCGCTCTAGTTTAAAAGAGATAAAAAGTGGTAAATATTGGACTATTCAAGGTTCCTATTTCGAAAGGTAAGAGCTGTCATACCGGTTACTTTTGAAAATAGACGTGAAAAATATGGATAGTCGTCATAACCTAGCTCTACTGCAATTTCTTTTACAGATTTATTTGAATGGTAGAGCAAACGTTTTGCTTCTAATACAACGCGTTGCTGAATATGATAAGTAACGGGTTTTCCGGTTGTTTTTTTGAGACATTCATTGAGATAGGCCGTTGATATTTTCATTTTCTCTGCATATGCTCTAGGCTGTTTAATGTCAATAAAATCTTTATCTAACAGTGAACTGAACTGTTTGCTGATCAGTTCGAATCTAGACTGTGCATCACTTTTAGTTGATTGGATTAAATACTGCGAGATAATAAGTGCCGCGATGGTATTGCAGCTATCTTTCATTAGTGCAGTATATAGTTTTTCATGTCTTCTTTCGTTGATTTTTAAACAGGTGTCTACAGTCTGGGATAAGACCGCCATTGTATCCTGATCGATTTCGATGGGAGCAATCGTCGTAATATCCTTTAGCGCGTTTACGTAGTCTGAGTTTAGGTTTTCTACACTGATCATTAAGACACTAAAAGCGCTGTAATCCATAGCTAAACCCCGATGTACTTGGTAAGGCTGGATGATCATTACGGCGGAGGAGCCTAATTGATAGCGCTGAAAATCTACTTCAAATATTCCATTTCCCTCTTCAAGAATAAAAAACAAGTAGAAATCATCACGATGTGCCTGACTTATCTTATCTAACTCTAAATTTCTGACAGCATTCCTTTTTATAGCCATTCCCGAATTAAACTCATTAGGAAATGAATTTAATGGGATGGTATTATTTTTTTTTGAGGCTGACGGATTCACGCTCAAATTTAAACATTTGTCAAGATACTAATGATGTTTTTTCTATATCCGGGGTCTTTTTCTCGAAGTTCGAGAATATTGTGTTTTAAATCGATGTTGACATACCATTCCGCGTAATGATGTTTTTCATTTCCGTCGTCAAAGAAAACTTTAGCTTTAATATATTCTTCATCAAAATATTCCGGGTGCCCACTGACGATAAAGGCGGTCGATCCAATATTATCGTGCATTTTAAAGGATGTACCATCAATTTTAAAGAGGCTATTTAAGGCTTTGGTAAAATTGTCACTTAATTTGCCAATCGAATAGAAATTGATCCCTTCGCGATAAAACCTTTGTTTATCGACTTCGGTATCGACAATGCCCAATTTCATGTCGGGACGAAAGGCGATTGCCAAACCAACTATCTCTCTACCCCAAAGCCCCTTAGCTTGGACAATATGATGTTCGTCGTCATCTTTCCAGTATTTTGTGACGGTCAGCTGTAAATCTACAAAATCATCGTCTTCACTAACGTCAATCTGTCTCAAATTACTTTGTCCTTTCAAGAAATTCAAAAAGCGCATAATTATCCTGTTAATTTGGTGTTAAGCTCCATGGCGTAGTTATGATACCAGAAGATATACGATAAGTATCATTTGCGCTGGAAGCCTTTGGCTATTGAATTAAATATACTATTTTTTTTAATAAAAAAATAGACTGGAATTAGCTTAATCGCTTAAAAAATGATTTATTTACAAAGGAAGTTTCTTCGCTGTTTTTTCTGATGCGATCTCTTTGGAGATACGTTCATTGATATTGATTTTTGCATGAATAAAAGTGAAGATTACTGTGCCATATTCCCTGGCGTAGCTATTTGTAATGGAGTCGGCCAATATTGATTTGCCGAAGAAAGGACTTGTTATTGCTAGTTCTCTTTCTCGTTCCCAGCGATCTTTAATTCGAATAACATTGCGGTATGGTTTATTCAAATCAAACCAATTGATGTAGTCAGCATTGAATGAAACAGCCTTAATTCCGCGTTTGGAATAGTAGTTTATGGCGCCGGCCTGCCCATAATTGTCGCAAAGTACCAGCGTATTTTCCGATCTAGGTATTTGGTCATAGAGACTATCGACTTTGCGTGCAAGTTCTTGCCATCCCAACATATCCGCAAAATCTTGCGGGAGCGGATGCTCTTTACCGTCCTCCCAGGTCAACATACCATACTTTCTGTATTTATCGGGATGGTTCACAAAATATGCCGGATTTCTATTGGGAAATGCAATATTATAGACCGGAAGAAATAGGATCGCAGTTAAAGCGATCAAAATAGGTTTTAAAATCTGACCAGTTTTATTTTCCAAAAGTGATGAAATATAAACTGCGCCAAAAGCAAAATATATAGGGTAAAGACCTATTGCATAATAATCTTTAGCTCTTAGAAATAAGAAGATTCCAAGGGTGATAAAGAATGAGTAGAAGAACAGACGATATGTTTTAAATGCAGGATGTTTCAGCAGTGCATATAATCCAAAAATGAGGACGGGAAAGGTCCCGAAAAAAAACAAAAATTGAGAACGTATGAAGCTCCATTGGTTAACATGGACAAGTTGCGTATCTTGAAGTTCTTTGAAATGAACAAATACAGGAAAGTTATTTTTGTATTGCCATATTATATTGGGAAGGATAATTAGTATGGCGATGAGTATTCCGTAATATAGCTTTTTTTCTGTAAATATTTTTCGCTCCGGAACCAATGCGACTGCGGGGATCAAACCCAAGATCAGAAATACGATGTTATATTTATTTAGAAATCCAAGCGCAAAAACAATAGCCATATAAAATAACCACTTGGATTGTCTGTTGTTTAAATATTTTATTATACAGTAATATATGGAGGTCCAACATAAGACATCAAATGAATTAGGTTGATATAAACCATTCAAACGGAATAGTACAGAAAACATAATACAACAGCTTCCAAAGAACTGTGCAAATAGATTTCCTTTCAGCGATTCTATTGTTTTCCAAACGATAAGAATCGTTAAGGCTCCGAAAAGTGCCGGGAAAAACTTGATCCAAAAGACAGAATTGCCAAGTATTTTGATGAGATAGGAAATCCACGATGTTAATGGTGGTACGGAAAGGTAGCCCCAAGCTAAATGGTTTGCTTGATCTATATGTAAGAATTCATCGCGCTGCAATTCGTAGGTTGGGCTAATCAACTGGTATTGCATAATGAATTTAAAAATGATTAGGCTTATTAGGATAATTCGGTTTTTGAGTGCCATCTGAATCTATGTTTATGGATGTCCTCCACCAATTTACGATTAAAATAGATTCTAAACTTTGTTTTTTAATAGAATCGATTGTTTCAGCTAATTTGGGCAGACAGCTAGCCCACTGTTTTGTCTAAATAAAGGAAATCATCACAAAATTTTTTGAAAACGTAAGACTAAGAATCCCCAAGAAAGCAAACGATAGATCGGCATAAAATGTTATTTTCGTGTAAACCAACAAAACATGAGTATAGCATTAATACTGAATAGGGCCAGGGCCGAGGAGTGGAAGGTAGAAATCAATAAATATTTACCTGAAATAAAGGTGGAGATCTTCCCTGAGATTGAAAATTATGATGCGGTCGAATTTGCGCTTTGTTGGAAACCTGAAGCAGATTATTACACTCATTTTCCAAACTTAAAAGTTATCCAGTCTGGGGGCGCCGGAATAGATCACCTTTTTCCCAAAAGTGTTTCATCCCATCTCCGCATTTGTAGGATTATCGATCCCATGTTGAAAAGCGATATGTTTGAACATGTTTTGACTTGCTTGATGCATTCGATGAAGAAGTTTTCGGCTTATATAAACGAAAAAGAAAAGAAACATTGGCAGCCCTTGCTATACAAATCAATTGGTGAAACCAGGGTTACTATCTTAGGATTAGGCGAAATTGGTGGTTATGTGGCTGAAAGGTTGGTCCAATTGGGATTCAACGTAAATGGGTGGGCTAATTCACCTAAAAATCTTAAGGGAGTGAATTCGTTTACTGGAATGAAAAGACTTCGTTCTGCCCTTGAAGACACGGATTTTATGGTTAATATCCTACCATTGACCGATGCAACAAAGGGAATTCTAAGTTGTGATTTGTTCAATTTGTGCCCAAAAGAAACTGTACTCGTGAACGTTGGTCGAGGGGAACATCTCGTGGAAAGTGATTTGTTGGATGCAATTGATGGAAAGAAAATTGCCGAAGCATATCTGGATGTATTTCATCAAGAACCATTACCGCAAGATCATCCCTTTTGGGATTGCCCATCCATTGTGATAACCCCGCATGTTGCGGGTAGGACAAATATTGGCTCTTCCGTCTTACAAGTGGTGGATAACTATCGAAGAATGGTTGACGGGCGACCTTTGCTCAATGAGGTTTCTTTACAAAAAGGTTATTAGCAATTTAAGATGTACGTGGGTTTGCGGCATAATGCATTGATTGGTATTTTATCGGATAAGTTTGCAAAGTTGGATGCTGGAAACTTATAGGCAAATGGATTTTATTTTTTAGATTTATATAGTCAATTATCCTTGCTTTATAAACAATTTATGAAGGTACAAGTATCTACAAACTTTAGGAAACACGCGCGTAAAACAATTTTATCTATTGTTGTGTTTGCGATTACTTATGTTATTCTGCTGCTTTTCGCAATAGGTATTACAGTTGGTTTTACCATACTTGGAATAATGATTTTCACCGCCAAGCCCATGTTTTACACTGCAATTTTATGTTTGGGCTTACTCGCTACAGGTCTGACTATACTGTTCTTTTTATTAAAATTTGTTTTTGCGTCAACAAAAGTTGATACGGGACATCTTACGCAGATATATGAGCGCGACGAACCACAGTTATTCGCACTTATTCATGAGGTCGTAAAAGAAGTTGATACCAGCTTTCCAAAGAAAGTTTTTCTATCGCATGAGGTCAATGCATCTGTATTCTATGACTCTAGTTTTTGGAGTATGTTTTTACCCATTAAGAAAAATCTTCAGATTGGTGTGGGGCTGGTGAATGCAGTTACTCAACAGGAATTAAAGGCTATTCTTGCACACGAGTTTGGACACTTCTCACAAAAGAGCATGAAAGTGGGTAGCTATGTTTACCATGTTAATCAGATTATCTACAATATGCTGTATAAGAATGAATCGCTGGATAATATGTTTGATAAATGGAGCAACATCAGTGGATACACTGCGATTTTTATTGGCATATCAGTGTTTATTATCCAACAGATTCAGCATATTTTGAAGCATCTTTACGAATATGTAAATCTCAATTATTTGGCATTATCGAGAGAGATGGAATTTCATGCGGATGAGATTGCGGCACATGTTGCCGGTTCCCAGGCTTTGGCTGATTCGCTGCTGCGCTTGAGTTTTGCAAATCATGCACTAAATAATGTGCTTACCTTCTATGATAGCAAATTTTCTGAAAATATCCGCAGTCGCAATATTTATCCCGAGCATCGCTATGTCATGCTCCTGTTTGCGGAACGCAATAGATATCAAGTGCGAAATGGCTTTCCCCAGATCGAATTAGCGACTTTAAAAAAATATGATAAATCGAAATTAAATCTTGAAGATCAATGGTCATCTCATCCGTCGGATGAAGATCGGGTAAAGGCATTACAGCAGCTTAATATTGTCAAGAAAGAAATCAACAACGCACCTGCTATTGAATTGCTAGCTAATCGTGCTGCGGTAACAAACCAGATTTCGGACAAGTTGTTTGCGCAGGTACAGTATCAACATCCTCCTTCGCTGTTAGAAATAGCATCTTTCAGTGCGGATTTTGAAAATCGGATGAACAAGTATGCTGTTGATCTAAGATTCAATGATTTCTATGACTACAATCATCCTGTGCGAAAAGGTGAAACGCCAATTTTTCAGGAACAGTCAAAGCCGACTTTTGATGAATTATTTGCCGATAGTAGAGTTGACGCATTATATGAACTTAATAGCCTGAAAAATGATAAGTATGTCGTTGAAGCAATCGGCAAAGGCGAATTAAAGTTAAAGTCGTTTGACTACGATGGTATAAAATATCGTGCTGCGGATGCCTTCGAATTACTGGGGAAAATTGAAAACAATATTGTAGCTACGGAGCATAAAATTACCCTCTATAACCAACAGATCCACTCTTATTTTGCACGCTTAGCGGATAACCAGGGGATGTGTGAAGAGTTTGAACGGAGATATTATGATTTTGCTTTTTTCGATAAAAATTATGAAGAGGCAGAAAAACTTTATGCTGACATGACGGAGAACACCCGGTTTATATTTCAGACTTTGCCTTTCGCAGATATTGAGGCTAGGTTGCGAGACGTCAAACCTATGGAAGGGGAGTTAAAAAAGAAACTGGCAACACTTATGGCACTTCCTGGAAGCAAAGACGAATTGGATGATACGTTGCTTACGTCATTGGACACATATATCAATAGGGAATTAATCTATTTTAATGTAGATCGTTATAATGAGGATAATCTTCAAATTCTTTTTAATGCCATCTCGGTCTATAAAAAGTTATTGGATGATCAGCATTTCGCGAAGAAAAAGCACTATTTAGATTTTATGCTTACCCTTGAGGAGGGTAAGGGGCAGAAAAAAGAACTGTCGTAATTGCCCTTCTATATTGACGGTTTGTCCCCGCCGTACGTCGAATGAAATGGTTTAATTTTGAGAGACAGTAACCCAATTTTAAATTGGATTTGTTTTATTAAAAACTAAAGTTTTTGTTATGCGGAAATTAATAATGAAAATGTCTATTTCCATCGATGGATTTGTTGCGGGCATCCACGGTGAACTTGATTGGATGTTTAAAAGTGGCGACGATCATTCTAGCGCATGGGTTTTAAATATTTGTGAATCTGCCGGCATTCATCTAATGGGTCGAAAGACCTTTGAAGTAATGGCTTCCTATTGGCCTGCTTCGACAAATCCTTTTGCGGCAGCAATGAATGAAATCCCTAAAGCTGTCTTTACAAAAGAGGGCTATCATCCCAAAACAAAAGATTTCGCAGACAATACAAAGCTTCCTGCGAATTCCTCTTGGATGAATGCCCGGGTTTTTGATGCAGGTCTCATTGAAGGAATTAAAGCACTAAAAGCAGAATCTGGGAAGCCAATATTGGCGCATGGCGGAGCTGAATTTATGCGAAGTTTAATTGAAACCGGATTAATTGACGAGTATCATTTGATCACACATCCAATTGCATTGGGTACTGGGCTGCCCATCTTTGACGGTCTTTCCAAACCCTGTGAACTAAAGCTTATGCACGCGCAGGTTTTTCCAGGTGGTGTTGTCGCACATACCTATTGTCCGGCGTAGAATGAACATAATACATCTAGATGTCGTATGTTCATTCCAGCAGCTAGCTTTTTAGAAATTCAGTGAATCGGCAGAGGGGCCATAACTTGCCGGAAGGGGAATATCATTGAGTCTATAGTAAACACCTAATTGTGCCCTGTGATGTGTAATCTGGTTTAATGAGTGACGAATAGCACCGTATTTGCTCCAGCTTGCCAGTTCATGGCCGTCATTTTTAATGGTCCAGCTCGGAATCAAGTCTTCTTCCTTAGCTGTTTCTAAAGCATTTTTTCCGGCTTCGTAATCTTCGTCCAATTTTTTTAAGAGATCATCCCGGGTCAATAGACTTGTGGGCACATAAGCACTTTTGGCAAAGTCAAGTTCTGAAGTCTTTAAAATGGTACTTGGCCATTCGAAAACTTCGACTAAGTGGGTTGCCAGACGCATCATTTTCATGCTTTTTTCATGTGGGGCATATTCATTCTTGCCTTCAGGGAAAAGTGCAATAAAGTTTTTTGTAATTTGATATTCATTCGCTAATTCTTCTTTTAATTGTGGTAATGTTTCCATGTTTTTTACTGTAATAATTTAAAATTCGATTAGTTATCCTACTAATAGCCTTCGCACTGGAATTGTTTTTTCGTTTAATATTTTTCTTTTCCTACTAAGGTTAAACAAAGATATAATCACAGGGTGACAGCTATGTGTCAGTATGAATTATCGATTTATGATAAAAATAAAATAGTGACAGTTCTTATTATCTCATGTTGTTGAAAACTTGGACTGCAAAGTTTCGAGTATTTGTTTTTTTTATAACGTTTATTTACGCAAGCGCAGCAAATAATAAGGCAGGTCAAGCGAATTGTAAAAAGGGTGAAAATGAGCATATAGACTAAGTATATTTGATTGGTAATTAATTAAATAAAATAGAACTATGGGAAATAAGAAAGCAATATTCACTTTTGTAGGCCTGGTATTGGTTGCAGCAATTGGTATCGGTATATGGGCTTACCGTCTTTTGGGAAATATGGAGGCGGATCAGGAAAAAACAGAACAATTATCTTCCCGAATTTTAGCAGGTTTTGGCGATCATACCGCTATTTATAAATATCCAGTACAATTGTCCACAGTAGACTGGGGGAAGAGCTGTCTAATTCTTGAAAATGGCGGTGCCGGTGATTTGGGAATAACTTATAAGGAAAAATGGAACGAGGCATTGGGAACAGTAGATAATTATCCCGGTGATGCTGTCAAAGGCATTGTTATGATAGCGATGGACATGCAGGAAAAAGGTGAGTATGTTAATA
>NZ_DKSP01000221.1:0-1601 GCF_002472745.1 Sphingobacterium sp. UBA7253
TCATAAATAAGATATTTAATCTCCAGAAGTTATTTTAAAACTAAGCAAATCAAACGGGGGCAAGCCGTAGCTCACGCCCGCATGTAACATGTACTATTTAATCTTCTTTGCGATTAATTTTCCTAGCGATTTACCTGTCTTGGCATAACCTTCTGCCATTCTATCGTTGTTGTTTGCGACACCACCATAAGCACTTCCAGGAGCTTTTTCACTATCTATTTCCAGCAATACATGCGATGGATTTTCTGTTTCAACAAATTTAAGAACTGTACTCACTTTGGCAGCCTGTGCCATTACGCCAGCATACCATCCTGGGTAAATCCATATGGATTGCACAATAAGTGTATATTTCGCATTTGGATTTTTGCTGCTTTCGATATTCACATTTCTGTTCAGTAAAGAGATGAATTTATTCTGAAAATCATTTGCTTTTGATTGTTCCCAATCGGATTTCCAGATTTCTCCTTCCATTTTTCCTTTGCTGTCGGAAATCTCCTTTACCCTTCTTTTGACATATTCTTCCTCTGAGATTTTCTCATTGTAAAACGTTAATGGGGTATAATCAAATTGAACATTTAGCTCTTTCTGATCTTGTAAAAAATTAAAATTTCCGGATAGAACTTTTAAGCTTTGTGCGATAGAAACCGCAGGGATAGCCATCAATACAAGTAGCATTAATTTAATTGCAACATTTAAACTTTTCATTTTTGTTAGTGGGTTAATAATGCGTAAATATAAATTAAAAATTCTTTTCTTACCAAATGTGTATTACGAAGTAATTTGAAGCTGGATCTGAATACGTGTTGTAATTCTTTATTAAGGATTGGGGTTTTTCGGGAGGGAGGTATAAATAGCATAGTTTCGTAAGTATTTCTTACTTTTGGATTTTACTTTATTTTCAAGAAGATGCTAGAACTAGTGTTTGCAACCAATAATGCCCATAAACTAGAAGAGGTCCAAGCGATCGTTGGGGATGCTTTTGTCATTAAAAGTTTAAACGATATTGACTGTCAGGATGATATTCCAGAAACAGGTATAACATTTGAGGAAAATGCACAGCAGAAAACAGACTATTTGGTTAATAAATATGGCCTTTATTGCTTTGGTGATGATTCGGGATTGGAGATAGACGCATTAAATGGTGAACCGGGAGTTTATTCAGCACGTTATTCCGGATCGAGGGATATGGAAAAGAATATTGATCTTGTCCTGAAAAATTTAGGCGATAACCCCAATCGTACAGCGAGATTCAAAACAGTTATTTCATTATATTTGAATGAGCAGCAGCACTTTTTTGAAGGAAGTATCGAGGGGAAAATTACTGAAGAACGCAAGGGTATTGATGGTTTTGGTTATGATCCCATTTTTATTCCGAATGGCTATGATAAAACTTTTGCGGAGATGACTGCCCTGGAAAAAAACAGCATAAGCCATCGCGCGATTGCTGTCGGTAAACTTGCTGAATACCTAAAAACAAAATAGGTTATATTAAGGAACTCATTTGAGTTGTAAAATAGAAATTTCCATTTATCTGAGGTAGGGAATGAGCACATCTGATAGGATCAGCAGATAACTTAAATACAAAAAAGCAGCGCAAAACA
>NZ_DKSP01000221.1:1697-16676 GCF_002472745.1 Sphingobacterium sp. UBA7253
TGTTTTGCGCTGCTTTTTTGTGCGACTCAGTATTGGCCGGTTATTTAGCTTTTACTTTTGTCTGTGTACTATCTTGTGCAGGTATTATCGCCGATTTACTAGTTGTTGAGTCGGACTTTGCAGCTACTTTGTCAGTTGCGGTCTTAACACTTGTTTTTGTAACGTTAGCTTTATCCGTTATTTCAGATGGCTTAGCTGTTTTGGTGACAGCGCTTGATTTATTGTTTGTAGCGTCCACCTCTTTTTCTTTCTCGAGCGTTTCGTTAGCACCAGCTTTCTTGGCGGCACCCTTTTGAGGGGTAGTTGTTTTATCGCCTTTTTTAATAGACTTCATTGTTCCAGATTCTTCACCTTCTGGTGCCGCCGGAACCGTAAATGACGCTTTTGAAAGATCCCTTTTTCGATTTAATAAATCATCTTTTGATTTAGGTCGATCTTCGGGGCGCCAGGTGAAATTCGGAAGAAACTCCTTGTCGGCCGTGACTTCAGCAATAGGATATACTTTGCCATCGACTTTCCGAATAGATACATATTCCTTCAGCTTATTATCTTCCATCAAGATCTTGAAACGACTGCTTCGATCATGGACAAGCTCAGTGGTTATATTGGTCTTTTCATCAATATTGTAGAATATATTTTCAGCGTTGCCATCAACAAACAGACGTTCCATACGGTTATTGGTAAAAAAGCTGGTAATCTTCCGACCTTTAATCTGATTGAATTTCAATGAGTCACTTGTTGCGTTAACCATGAAAGCGTTACCGACGAGTAGCGAATTGTCCAATTTTTGATTCTTTACCTGTAAGAATATGGTATCTCCGGATATTTGTGAGTTTTCGGCCCACATCATTGGTTTTCCCATCAGTCTGAACATGGAATCTTGCATACCATAATACATAGAATCTGCTACGGCTTGCAAGTCCGATTTAAATAATCGGGCATTATAGTATGCCTTTATAATCCGTGTTTTGGCCGTATCCTGGGCGAGAGAATCCCGTTTACCCTGTTGGGCATTTTTTAAAGCTGCTCCCATCAGTTTATCGGATTCACCGCCTTTCGGGATGATCGCTTTTTTACGCAATACACTATCAGCCTTGAGATTTTTTTCAATTTCTATCTTGTTTTGGTCACCGACAATAGCTGGTGTTTTCTTTGCTGCAATCGGTTTCTTATTTGTAAGTGTATCTTGTACTTTTTTAATGCTCTTTTCAAGAACCGGTTTGCCGCTGTCTTTTTTAGGCAAACTGTCGATTCCCTTGTGAAGGTCATCTTTTATGTTTTCTAATGTACCTGTGGAATCAACTGTTGTTGAGCTGGAATCCTGGTCACCATAATCGACCTCATTATCATCCTCAATAGCCCCACCTTCACGATTCAATTTAAAATCTTTTGCAATATAATCCCGGCGAAATATCATCTGTGAGAAGAGCGTGTCGGCTGTCATAAAAACAGAATCTACCTGTGAATCAGCCTTAAGTGGTTTATTATTGCCGCTTTTGATATTTTTACCTGGATGTTCCTTTTCTTCTAGAGCAACTTGCGATGTAGTTTTATTTGATCTGAGGTCATCTTTGTGTTGTTCTTTTTCAATCTTCTTCAATTCTTTCGCTTCATTTTTTAGCTCTTTCTCCGATTTTTGTTGGACAGGAGACAAAGAAGATACAGAATCTTTTTGTGTTGAATCTTTTTTGACAACCGAAATGATCAGGGGTTTGTCTGTCATCGTAATGGATTCGTTTCTCCCGTTGTACAAACCAAATCCACCATAGGCGTAAAATTTGTCTAAGGTATCAACAAAGACCACATTTTTTACGGCTTTACCGATTCCCACTTGTCTATCGTAGAATAGGCTGTCTCCCTTAAGAAACTTTGTCCCTTCTGTGTAGAGGTTGTTTTTAGAGAAATAAGCCTGGCCCGTTGCCATATGGTATCGGCCTTTTTCAGTATACAGGTTTTCCCCTTTATTTCCCTTGATATTGGTAGGCCCATAGAAATCAGTAATGCGAGTATTACCATTATATTTCATGGAGTCCGTGTAGACTTTTACATTGGTTGATCGGACCACAACTTTTTGATTGAAATAAGATTCCCCTGTATTTTCGAAATAAGTAGCTCGCTGGCTTGTAATTGTATCGCTTCCTGATAGAATACGCCCACCACTGTAATAATTACCGATTTTACTTCGCATATTATAGACAAGGTGATCGGTTGTCAGTATAGAGCCACTGGTGCTGACCATTCGTACAGCGCCCGTAAGTGTAGCGAGCTGCATGGCCGCTTCATAGTGTAATTTATTGGAAAATATCTGCGTGCCGTCGGGTTGAGTAATGATTACATTTCCAAAGGCTTCAAAAAATTGTCTACCAATGTTGTCTTTGTGTAAATAGCCACTATCTGATGATAGCGTTGAGCCTACATGTTCATAGACTGGGCGGTAAAAGAGGATATTGCCGTCTTTTCCAGTAATAATATGGGATGATGAAAGAAGCTTTAGTTCATCCTGTTTCTGTGCTTGGACCGACAAGCCAGTTAAAATAAATACAATAAGTGTATAAATGTATTGTTTCACAAGGGCAAAAATATGGATTTTAATTGCTACTTCACTGGATTTCACAAATTTTAAGACTTGAATTTATCATTCGGACAAAATATACCGTAACTTTGTTATATGAATGTGCTGGAAAGACTAATGGGCTATATTGAAAAGGAGCATTTGTTGATGCCTCATGATAAAATATTGCTTACGGTGAGTGGGGGGAAGGACTCGATGTTAATGGCACATTTATTTGCAAAAGCAGGGTATACAATTGCTATTGCACATTGCAATTTTCAATTAAGGGGGGCGGAATCTGAAGGGGATGAAGCTCTAGTCAGAAAATTTGCAGCGGAAAATAATGTGCCAATATACGTGAAGCACTTTGATACACAAGCTTACGCAAAGGACCATCAGATTTCGATTCAAATGGCGGCACGGGAACTTCGTTATGCTTGGTTTGAGAAATTGCGACATGAGCTGCAGTTCGACCGAATTGCAGTAGCTCAGCATCTGAACGATCATATCGAAACGGTACTCCTGAACCTTTCACGTGGAACCGGTCTCCAAGGCCTCCAGGGTATTTTCCCTATCAGAGAGCGCATCATCCGACCACTACTTTTTCTGAAGGCTAGCGAAATTGAACATTTCGTGAATATGTATGGGATTGCTTATCGAGACGATCAATCCAACTTTTCAACAAAATATGCACGTAATAAAATAAGGATTGATATCATCCCACATTTTAAAAAACTTCAGCCAGATTTTGAGATGGTCTTCGAGCAGAATATCAATCATTTTAAGGAATCTTACCAGCTGTTGCAGCAATTTGTGGAGCCCATTCGGAGAAAGCTGTTTTACCCTATTGACGAAGGATGGGGAGTTCGGAAGGAAGATCTGGAACCCTATATAGATAATCTGCCTTTGCTCTATGAGTTGTTTTCGGCTTTTAATTTCTCAAAGCCGGTACTAAGTGATCTTCAACAAGCTTGGTCAAGAGAGTCTGGACGTATTTTTCAATCCGATGCCTACCATATGCTCCTGGATAGAAATGAACTTTTTATTCGTGAAAAGGAATTTATTTCACCCGATGAGGCTTTAATCACTTCCGAAACTTCAACTGTGGAGTGGAAACACTATTGTTTTCATGCCAATGTTTCTGCGGATCTAGCTATTGTCAAAGCGAGTGAGGTTGCAAAGCTGGATTATGATGTATTAGTTTTCCCGCTCACGATTCGATCATGGAAAGTTGGCGATAGCTTCTATCCTTTAGGTATGGAAGGGCGCAAGAAGTTGAGTGATTTTTTTATCAATAAGAAGATCAGCTTATTTGAAAAGGAAAATATCCCGATCGTGGTGAATGGAAATGGAGATATCCTTTGGGTAGCCAATTATCGCATGGACAATCGTTATAAAATTACCGCCAATACAAAAAAAGTCCTTACTTTAGTTTGCAGAACTGATTAGCAAGAAAAATTGTTGCTGCTAAAAATGATGGAAGGATCCTGAATGATACAAAATCTATAGCAGCAAAAATGATACTAATGAGGAGTTCAAATAGTAAGAGACAATGGTGCGAAGTCTCCAAATTAATAGCTAAATCTTAAGTAAATGAAAGAAGGTGTACTCTATTCGGAAAATCAATATTTAGGTCGTGACCGTGTTTGGATCAGCGTGCGTTTAGTGCTCGTACTTTTTTGTTTTACGGCATTTTATTTGAATTTAGACCATTTGATATCGAGCCAATTGTTCTTTATTGTAGGAGTAGGGATTATCATCACATCTATTGTCATGATGTATATGGTATTATTTCGTACGGAAGTATTTCAAGACCATATACTTATTAGTGGACTATGGTCTACTCGAGTCGTCAAAATCGATCTTGCCTCCATTACAAAAATAGAAAAGGCGCCTTATAATACATTCTTTTTCAATAATCCTGTTTATAATCTGCACACTAAAGGAAAGATTAAATTCTTCGCTGGAGGCAAAAATGCTGTTTTTTTAACAGATAAAGATGGTCTTACCTACGTGTTGGGTACACAGCGCCAGGAAGAGCTCTATCGAATTATTATGGAAACAAAAGCGCGATTAGGAAAGTCTTAAAATTTGTTAATAAATTCTTATCTGACATTTTAAAGACAACAGTTTATCGAGTTATTGGTTAAATTTGATAAAATAGCAACGAATTAACTATGGCATTTTTAAAATTTATACTTATTACATTCGCTGTTTACTTTGTAGTAAGATTCTTATTTAGATTATTTTTACCATTTGCAATGCGTAAAGCAGCTGAAAAGTTGATGAAAAAAGCGCAGCAGCAGGGTGGAGCATACGGTAGCCAAGGATCAGGTGGTACCTTTTATTATGAATTTAATGGTCAAGGGCAACAGGAAAGTAAAAGGTCTCAGCCCGAAGGTAAGGTACATGTCGATTACATTCCACCGAAAGAAAGCCCTGAACGCAAAGGGACTGAAACTGCTGGTGAGTTTGTGGATTTTGAGGAAATAAAATAATTTTTAGCAATCCAAATAGCGTATCTTTGTGCTATGTGGCTGAAGCAACTTTCTGTTCTAAATTTCAAGAATTACTCGGAATCATCTTTGGAATTTCTCCCCGAGGTAAATGCGTTTACAGGGAATAATGGTGTTGGTAAAACCAATCTTTTGGATGCGATTCACTATTTATCACTCTGTAAAAGTTATTTCAATCCAATTGATTCGCAGCATATCAAATCAGGAAATGATTGGTTTATGGTACAGGGTGAATTTGATAAAGAATCCATTAGTGATTTCATTTCTTGTAGCCTAAAAAAAAATCAGAAAAAACAATTTAAAAAAAATAAGAAGGATTACCCGCGACTGGCTGATCATATCGGCTTATTTCCTTTGGTCATGGTATCCCCAAACGATAGCATCATCGTTACAGATGGGAGTGAAGAGCGTAGAAAGTTTGTGGATAATGTGATTTCCCAAACAGATAATAAATATTTAGATACCCTGATTATTTATAATAAGTTTTTAGCCCAACGTAACAGTCTCCTTAAACAAGCACGTCAAACCAGTGTATTGGATCTTGGCCTAATCGAAATTCTCAATTTTCAACTTGAAGAAGTTGGAAATATTATTTTTCAAAAAAGAAGGTCTTTTATGGAGGAGTTTCAGCCGGAGTTTGACCGACACTATCAGTTCCTCACCGAGGATGCAGAGTCTGTTCAATTACAATATGAATCGCCTTTAATGACAGATTCTTTTCTAAATATTTTGGAGAAGAATTTGGAACGTGACCGTATGCTGGAACGCACAACGCAAGGAATACATAAAGATGATCTGATCTTTACCATTCACGGTGGAATGCCTTTAAAGAAGTTTGGTTCTCAGGGCCAACAAAAATCTTTTCTAATTGCCCTGAAGCTTGCACAATATTCTTATCTCCAGCAGAAAAAGGGTTTTAAGCCCCTACTTCTTTTGGATGACATCTTTGATAAACTTGATGATCGCCGTACACATAAATTGATGCAAATGGTTTCAGAAGATGATTTTGGACAGATTTTCCTGACAGATACGGATTCCGTGAGAATTCAGCGAATCTTTGACGAAATCAGCCGACCTGTTCGTATATTTGATATTGAAGGAGGACAAGTCAATGTATAAGAAGCAAACTAAAAAAAGCCTGGAATTCATTCGATCAAGCGACGATATGACAATCAAGGAGGGGGTTGAGCGTCTTCTTGAGGCTTATAAACTACGAAGAAAATTTGATGAAACTTCGATCGCATCTGTTTGGCCTCAATTGATTGGTAAAGCTATCGCTAATCGCACACAGCAGCTATATGTTCGTGATAAAAAACTGTTCGTACGTGTGGAGTCTGCTGTGATTAAGAATGAATTGGCGCTTATGCGAAGACAAATTCTAGGAAGGGTAAATGAATATGTAGGTCACGTCATTATTGAAGAAGTCGTGATTTTATAAAACCTCCTTTCATGTTAGATCAACTCTTTCGAGATTTTTTTCCTATTTCTGAGGCTAGTGCCTTAAAACTTTTCTCAAACTTCGAGCGTATTGAATTAAAACGAGGTGAATATCTGATCAAGGCGGGCGATTACTCTTCCAATCTGTTTGTGATAGAATCCGGATTAATCCGTCAATATGCTTGGTCAAAAAAAGGAGAGTTTACGCAATGGATAGGTACAAGGAATCATTTTGTGACAGATCTTGCTTCTTTCATGTTTGACAGGGCTTCCATATGGAATTTCCAATGCATTAGCGATTGTACGGTATACCGTTTGTCAAAGTCCGATTACCAGCGAATGGAATCCGAAATTGTGGAATGGAATAAATTTGAGAAGGCTTTTTTGGCAAAATGCTTTTGTACCATGGAGCAGCGAATCTCGGATTTTATTTGTCTAACAGCGGAAGAAAGGTATGTCCAATACTTTGAACAACATAAATTATTATTCCAACAAGTTCCCCTTCAATATATCGCCTCCGTGTTGGGTATGAGCCCAGAAACCTTGAGTCGTATTCGAACAAAAATAAGTTCTTGATAAAAGTCAAGAGCGAGCTGCCTGTCTTTTTCTAGTTTTGTCTTGTAGCTGTTAACGAACAACTTGCTTAATCGAACACGTAACCAAAATTTTATGTATTTATACGGTTCATAATAAGCTTGGAATAGTTTGTTTGTAGCTGTAATAATTGAAATTAAGATGAAACTAGAATAGCATCACATACGTTTTATCGTTATTTGAAGACAGCTGAAGAAGCTTGAGCTATTTTGTCGTTTCAGCGATAAAAAGTACAAAATGAAAAAGATTGAAACGAGTATTCTCATTGATGCAACAGCAGAAGAGGTTTGGCAGGTATTAAGTGAATTTAAGGCTTATTCCCAATGGAGCCCAACAATCAAACAGTTTGAAAAGCAACCGGTAGTCGGAAAACGCTGCAAAGTCCTTTTAGAACAACCAAACGGATTCAAGATCAAAATGAATCCAAAATTCCTGTCTATTGAACAGCATATCGAGCTGCGCTGGAAAGGAGATTTATTCTTTCCAGGTATTTTTGATGGCGAGCATTATTTTAGGTTAGAGCAAGTGGGCGCTACGCAAGTTAGATTTGTCCAAGGTGAATTGTTTTCTGGATTGTTGGTTCCTTTTCTGGGAAAACTACTGATAGAAACAAAGCGCGGATTTGAACTTTTCAATATAGCGATAAAAAGACGGGTAGCGTATCGTTCTTAACTTTCCACAGGGATCTGTTAGTATAGTTTATTTATAAACACGATATTTAACAAATTTGTCGATGAATGTTATCTTATGCACATTTTTATGTGTATAACCCCTTAGTTTTGCACATTTTGTTGTTTTTTTGAATCCTTTTGGTTTGCGTTATTAACAATTAAGTGTTGATAAAGGAGTACTTATGCACATTTTATGTTAATGTATATAGGTCGGCAGGCTACTTATTAACATTTCTTGTGTTAATAAGTAGCCTGTTTTGTTGATAAGTATGTTGATGGGGGTAGTTTATACACAAATTACCAACAATGCTGTTGTTGGGAATTTTGCAAATAGTTAATAAGGGGAGTATCTATTGAAAGTTGATTTTATAGGAATTGCTCCAAATCACCTTTTCCTTCACGAATAACATCAAAAGTTCCTTCTGTAAGATCGACCACGGTAGATGCGACATTATCGCCATAACCGCCATCAATAACAGCATCAACTAGATCTTCGTATTTTTCATGAATTAATTCGGGATCAGTAGAATATTCAATAATTTCATCTTCATCGTGAATGGAGGTTGTCACAATAGGGTTGCCTAATTGTTTGACAATTTCACGAACAATATTATTGTCTGGCACACGTATACCCACAGTCTTCTTTTTGGAACTTAGTAGCTTAGGGACTTTAGTTGTTGCGTTAAAAATAAAGGTAAAAGGTCCAGGCAAGGCTTTTTTTAATACACGGAATACGGAGGTATCGAAGGATTTTGTGTATTGCGAAATATCTGTTAAATCATAGCATATAAATGATAGATTGGCCTTTTCTGGTTTTAGACCTCTAATTTCACATACTCGTTCTATGGCTTTTTGTTGCGTGATATCACAGCCGATACCATATACGGTATCGGTAGGGTAGATGATTACACCCCCACGACGTAGAATATCAACCGCCTGTTCTATTGCCTTGGGGTTAGGATTGTCGTTATATATCTTAATTAGCATTTTCTATTTTTGTTAAGTAACTGAATTAGGTTTAATCTTAGTCCCTGTTGTAGGATGTCAATGGGACAATGGTTACTATCTGAATTCAGATACGCTATATCTAAAAGAACAACAGCCAAAATATTTTGTTTTGGCTGTTGTTCTTTATATTAAAATTCTGCGTTTTTCGGCGTACGTGGGAATGGAATGACGTCGCGGATATTGGTCATTCCCGTCGTGAATAAAACGAGGCGTTCAAAACCTACGCCAAATCCTGAATGTGGTACCGATCCAAAACGACGTGTATCCAAGAACCACTCCATTTCTTCAGCAGGAATACCAACTTCAGCCATGCGATCGAGTAAGCGATCAAGATTTTCTTCACGCTGCGAACCACCGACCATTTCACCAATACCTGGGAAAAGAATATCCATGGCACGTACGGTGTTTCTTCCTTGCGCATCCGGCTCATTTTGCTTCATATAGAAGGACTTGATTTCGCGCGGATAGTCTGTTAAGATCACAGGTTTCTTGAAGTGTTTTTCAACCAAGTAGCGTTCGTGTTCCGATTGTAAATCAGCACCCCAATCATCAATTAAATATTTGAATTGTTTCTTTTGGTTTGGTTTGCTACGCTTTAATATTTCAACGGCATCGGTATAGGTAACGCGTTCAAAATCGTTTGTTAATACGAAGTTTAATTTCTCAACAAGATTTAATTCTGAACGTTCTGCAGCAGGCTTAGATTTCTCTTCTTCCAACAAACGATTGGTTAAGAACTCAATTTCTTCTGGACAGGTTTCCAAAGCATATTTAATCACATATTTCAGCAAAGCTTCGGCCAAGTCCATATTGTCCTCTAATTCATAGAAAGCCATTTCAGGTTCGATCATCCAAAATTCGGCTAAGTGACGTGTTGTATTTGAGTTTTCCGCTCTAAATGTCGGACCGAACGTATAGATGTTTCCAAATGCCATGGCACCAAGCTCACCTTCCAATTGGCCCGATACAGTAAGGTTCGTCGGTTTTCCAAAGAAGTCTTCTTTGAAATCGATATCTCCATTTTCTTTGCGTGGCGGGTTTTTTAAATCCAGGGTTGTAACCTGAAACATTTCTCCAGCACCTTCCGCATCCGAACCTGTGATGATTGGTGTATGCATGTAGACAAAGTCGTTTTCCTGAAAAAACTTGTGTACCGCAAATGCTAAAGCATTACGCACTTTGAATACCGCATTGAATGTTCCGGTACGGAAACGCAAATGCGCAATTTCACGTAAAAATTCTAAGCTATGCTTTTTGGGCTGTAATGGATATTTTTCGGGGTCAGAGTCGCCAATAATACTTACTTCAGTAGCTTTTACCTCAACTTTTTGCCCTTTACCCAATGATTCTATCAATTGACCTTTTACGCGAACTGCTGCTCCAGTGGTGATACGTTTTAAGATATCTTCAGGTGTATTTTCAAAATCGACAACTGCTTGAATATTATTGATTGACGAACCGTCATTGATTGCTATAAACTGATTGTTGCGGAAAGTTCTTACCCAACCTTTAACAACGACCTCTTTGCCAAATTCTGTGGCATTCAATAGTTCCTTTATTCTTGTGTGTTCCATCTTAATTTTTGGAGATTGACTTGTAAAAGATGCTTTGTTAAAAAAGCAATACAAAAATAAGCTATTCTGTTGGTTTATTGGTTATAAATGTTGATTTAATTCACTTAAAGATGGTTCGTTAACCTGCACAAGGAAAATATATGTTGAAATAAAGACAGGTGAAAACTCCAAGATTGGGAAATGGCACACAGCTCGTTTTGCTACGGAATATAGGTTTGCTAAGAGAACTTTTTGTCTGTGTGGCGAACGATAGGAAGAGTAGAAACAAAAAACGCGGACTATAACTAGTCCGCGTTTTTTGTTATGATGATTAAAGGAATTAACCTTTCAATACTTTCGTTACCAATTCAGCAGCTTCTTTCAATAAGATTGCAGAATAAACTTGTAAACCGGACTCATCAATTAATTTTTTCGCTTCTTCAGCATTCGTACCTTGAAGGCGAACGATGATTGGAACAGGGATGTTACCGATTTCGCTGTAAGCATCAATTACACCTTGAGCAACACGGTCACAACGAACAATACCACCGAAGATATTAATTAAGATCGCTTTTACGTTAGGGTCTTTTAAAATGATATTGAAACCAGCTTTTACAGTTTCAGCATTTGCAGTACCACCTACGTCCAAGAAATTTGCAGGTTCACCACCAGCTAATTTGATGATATCCATTGTAGCCATTGCTAAACCAGCACCATTTACCATACAACCTACGTTACCATCTAATTTAACGTAGTTTAGGTTTGATTCACCAGCTTCAACTTCCGTTGGATCTTCCTCAGTTACGTCACGCATAGCAGCGTAATCTGGGTGACGGTACAAAGCGTTCTCATCAAGATTTACTTTCGCATCAACTGCTAAGATCTTGTCGTCTGAAGTTTTTAATACCGGATTGATCTCAAACATAGAAGAGTCTGTAGAATCGTATGCTTTGTAAAGAGCGGCAACAAATTTCACCATTTCTTTGTGTGCAGCACCAGAAAGACCAAGATTAAAAGCAATTTTACGTGCTTGGAATCCTTGTAAGCCTACTTTTGGATCGATTTCTTCTTTGAAAATCAAGTGTGGTGTTTTTTCTGCAACTTCTTCGATGTCCATACCACCTTCTGTAGAGTACATAACGATGTTACGTCCCTTAGCACGGTCTAATAATACAGACATGTAGAATTCTTTTGTTTCGCTCTCGCCAGGATAATAAACGTCTTGAGCTACCAAAACTTTGTTTACTTTTTTACCTTCAGGTCCAGTTTGAGGCGTTACCAATTGCATGCCAATGATGTCAGTTGCTCTTTGTTTGACTTCATCTAAGTTCTTAGCTAACTTGACACCACCACCTTTACCACGGCCACCAGCGTGAATTTGAGCTTTAACAACAACCCAATCAGAATTGTAGTCTTCTTTCATTTTTTTGGCCGCTTCCACAGCTTGCTCTGGAGTATCTGCTACGATACCTTCCTGTACGCGCACACCAAAGCTCTTTAGTATTTGCTTTCCTTGATATTCGTGAATGTTCATTTGCAAAAATATTTGGCGTAAAAATATAATTTTTTGGGGGATAAGACAAGGGATAAGTTGCTCTTTTATCTATTTTTTGACATTTAGACAAAATAAAATGGCTGGAATAGAGAAATAACAGCTTATTTATTCAAACTCGTGGTATCGTAAATTTATTTATCTTTGTCCTATGATGTTACATGCCAAAGGAATTCACAAAGCTTATGGGTCATTACCAATTTTGAAAGGTGTTGATATCGCTGTTGAAAAAGGGGAAATCGTCAGTATTGTTGGTGCTTCAGGAGCTGGTAAAAGTACACTGTTGCACATCATTGGTACCTTGGATAAGCCTGATCAGGGAGCGGTTTTCATCAATGGTGTTGATGTTCAAAAATTGAATGCTAAAAAGCTCAGTGCTTTCCGAAATGAACATATTGGTTTTGTTTTTCAATTTCACCATTTGCTGCCTGAATTTACAGCCTTGGAAAACGTGTGTATTCCAGCTTTTATTCAAGGAAAGGGGAGGTCCGAGGCGGAAGCTAAAGCAAGAGAATTGCTTGAACTATTAGGGGTTTCTCATCGTATTGATCACAAGCCTGCTGAAATGTCTGGCGGAGAACAACAACGTGTTTCTGTGGCTCGTGCTCTGATCAATGATCCTTCCATTATTTTGGCAGATGAACCTTCGGGTAATCTTGACTCAGAGAATGCAGCAGCTTTGCATCAGTTGTTTTTTGATCTTAGACATAAATTTCAGCAGACATTTATTATCGTTACCCATAATGAGGAACTTGCCCGAATTTCGGACCGAACGATACATATGCGCGATGGGTTAGTCGTGTAACAGTAATCCGGATTATAACTATATTTTTAATGAAGAAAATACTCATAACTTTCGGGACCAGACCTTTGGCGATGCGTATCGCTAAAAGACTTGGGGCTGATTTCGAAATAGTATATGCAAGTTCAGAAGACATTCCCGAATTGCTTTTAGCGTCAGGGAAATATGCCAAAATTCCAAAAGGTCTTCTTCCTACTTTTGCACATGACATACTCAAATTAAGTTTAGACCAACAGGTTGATTATGTGCTGCCTTTAGGTGGTTTTGAGCTGGAACCATTGGCTGCAGCCAAAGTTTTATTTGAGGAATATCAGATTTCAGTTCTTGTCCCCGATAAAGATCTGCTTGAAACTATTCCTGTTATGGAAAATCCGCCAGCTGATTTGCCTTATAGACTTCTGTCAAAGGGCAACGATTTATTGGACTCAGCGACTTTCGAAAGATCACTGGATGGATTGTTTGTTGCTTCGGATTCCGGGGAGGATTTAGCATTAATCTGTGTATCCAAATAGAATCTTATTTTTGTGGCTAGTGTCATTAAGGTTTTAACCCTGTTGACACAGCCCTTAAATTTTAAGCTTTTACATATCATGATGTTCCCAGAAGAAAAAAAGGTATATGTTTTTGAATTAGATGATGTTGTTTTTCCTAAAAAGGATTACTTACTTCAAGTATATTATCTTTTTGCTAATTTTATAGAATTTACAGAGACTGTTCCGGCTCAAGCAGATTTGGTTCAATTTATGAAAAATCACCTCGAGCATCAAGGTGAGAATTTATTGTTCGAACATGCGCAGCAAACCTTTGGATTTGATCAAAAATATAAGGAGAATTTTGAGCGGCTTCATGTCAATGCAATTTTGCCACTACGGTTACATTTGTTTGATCATATTAATACGCTGTTTAGGCAGTTAAAAGCCGCAGATAAACATGTTTGTATTTTGACGAAAGGAAATCCGCTAGAACAACTCAATAAAGTCAAATTTGTGGATTGGGGTGAATATGGGGATGCTGTAAAAGTTTACTTTAAGGATGAACTTGTTTTTAGGGGAATTGATCCATTGGAGTTCCTCGCAAATGAGTTTACGGTGGACACGACCGCAATTCAATTTGTAGACTAAGTTTACAGTCAGTATCTTTGTTGAATCTACCAACAATAATTGTTATTAAAGTCGTCGTCGATATTGTTGAGAAAAAATTATGATTAGGGA
Source organism: Sphingobacterium sp. UBA7253 (assembly GCF_002472745.1). Taxonomy (NCBI): domain Bacteria; kingdom Pseudomonadati; phylum Bacteroidota; class Sphingobacteriia; order Sphingobacteriales; family Sphingobacteriaceae; genus Sphingobacterium; species Sphingobacterium sp. UBA7253. The sequence continues at coordinate 15,593 of NZ_DKSP01000221.1, forward strand.
TATAAAAGCCCTATTTTTATATAAAGCCCTTGGATTTATGAATAAAGTGAACAAGCCTGCCACGATTAAAGAAATTGCCAAGAAGCTGAAAATCAGTCCTTCGACAGTTTCTAGAGCATTGAATGATCATCCTAGTATTGGATTGGTGACAACAATGCGCGTAAAAAAAATGGCCGAAGAATTGAATTATGAACCCAATCAAACGGCTATATTCTTCAAGCAGCGTAAAACATTTACGATTGCTGTTATCTTACCGAGTTTGTCTGAACCGTTTTTTTCTTTCGCCATTAGTGAAATTGAAAATGTTGCATCAGAACACCGATATACTGTGCTGATGGGACAATCACTGGATGACCCCGAGCGTGAAGAACAGATCTTAAAAACATTTAAAAACCATCGTGTCGATGGGATTTTGATGTCTATAGGTAAAAAGACGACCAATTTAGAATTCATTGAGAAATTGGAAGCGTCTGGTATCCCGATTGTCTTCTTTGACTGTGTGCCTAGTTTACCCAATATCAATAAAGTACAAAGCGATCTTTCTACGGGTATGAACGAAGCTGTGGATGCTTTCGTAGCGCGTGGACATAAAATTATTGCCCTTGTAAATGGGCCGAAAACCTTGCCGGCTAGTGAAGATCGAAAAGTAGCTTATCTATCCGCCATGAAAAGGAATGGTATGGATATTCTAGAAAAGAATATCATCGAAACAGACCTGAGTACGGAAGGAAATGAAAAGGCTATGGATAGTATATTTGCGATGTCTGAGCGACCTTCTGCAATTATATCTTTTAATGACTTTGTTACACTTGATTTGATGAAAGCGGCCAGACAGAAGGGGCTTGTCTTAAATCAAGATATTTTCTTTATTAGTTATGCCAACTATCCGTTATGGCAATATATGGAAAATCCGCCAATGGGACGCATAGAGCAATTTCCGGGAATGCAAGCGCGTAAAGCCGCTGAAATTTTATTTGAACGCATTGACAACACCGAAATTATCGATCAACAGATCGTCTTTAAGTCGCGATTGGTTATGTAATCGCTATTAACCATTCGATCATAAAACTAAAAAGGGGAAAAT
>NZ_DKSP01000221.1:16744-31498 GCF_002472745.1 Sphingobacterium sp. UBA7253
ATTTTCCCCTTTTTAGTTTTAGTTGTTTTAATACTACAAGTGGATCACTTCACCGTAAGCATCAGCACAAGCTTCCATAATCGCTTCACTCATTGTTGGGTGAGGATGGATCGTTTTAATCATTTCATGACCTGTTGTTTCCAGTTTGCGGGCAACAACAACTTCTGCAATCATTTCTGTAACATTGGCTCCGATAAGGTGTGCGCCTAGGAACTCACCATATTTAGCATCAAAGATAACTTTAACAAAGCCATCTTTCGCACCAGCAGCTGAAGCTTTTCCTGAAGCTGAGAATGGGAATTTACCAACTTTAATTTCATAGCCGGCTTCTTTTGCCGCTTTTTCGGTATAACCTACAGAAGCAATTTCTGGGGAACAATATGTACAGCCAGGGATATTATTGTAGTCAATAGGCTCAACATGTAGACCTTTGATTTTTTCAACACAAGTGATCCCTTCTGCTGAGGCAACGTGAGCCAAGGCTTGGCCTTTAACAATGTCACCGATCGCATATACACCTTCGATGTTTGTTTTGTAGAAATCATCTACAACAACACGGCCGCGATCAGTTTTTACACCAACCTCTTCCAAGCCGATATTTTCGATATTTGGAGCGATACCAACAGCCGATAATACAATCTCTGCTTCGATAACTTCAATACCTTTTTCTGTTTTGATAGAAACTTTGCTCAACTCACCTGTTGTGTCAACGGATTGAACTTCAGATTTCGTTAAGATGGTGATACCTTGTTTCTTTAAGCTTTTCTCTAATTGTTTTGAAATTTCTTCATCTTCAACAGGAACGATTCTATCCATAAATTCTACGATAGTTACTTTTGTTCCGATTGCATTATAGAAATAAGCAAACTCAACACCGATAGCACCTGAGCCAACAACAACTAAAGATTTTGGTTGTTTAGGAAGTGTCATTGCTTGACGGTAGCCGATGATTTTTTTACCATCTTGAGGTAAATTAGGCAATTCACGTGAACGTGCACCAGTCGCTAGGATGGTATGTTTTGCCGAATATTCTTTAGTAGAACCGTCTGCTCCTTTCACATCGATTTTACCACCTTTTTTAATTTTTGCAGTTCCATTGATGACGTCGATTTTATTCTTTTTCATCAAGAACTGAATACCTTTACTCATTCCTTCAGCAACCCCGCGACTTCTTTTGACAATAGCGTCAAAATCAGCCTCACCACCTTGAACATTGATGCCGTAATCAGCGGCATGGTTTAAATATTCAAATACCTGAGCACTTTTCAATAATGCTTTTGTAGGGATACAGCCCCAGTTTAGACAGATTCCGCCTAATGATTCGCGTTCAATAATCGCTGTTTTGAACCCTAACTGAGCGGCTCTAATGGCAGCAACATACCCGCCTGGACCACTACCGATTACAATGATGTCGTAATTCATATAAATAAATATTCTGTAGTTGAGTGTTATAGCTTCAAATGACAAAATCTGTGAAGCATATATTCATTCAAAAGTACGCATTTTTTCTGATGAATATGAACTATTTATTGTAAAATTGGCGGTTTCTGATAAAACACTGTCGCTGTTTCTAGCTGAATGTCACATCCTGGTCAAAGGGGGAAAAATAATAGTTAAAGCGTTTTTAGAGTCTTATTTTTGAAGTTCACAATACACAGTTTATCATTATGTTAAGAATATTCAGACAGATCGCCCTGTGGGAAGCAATCTCCACCATTTGCTTGTTTTTTATTGCCATGCCGTTGAAATATTTCGCGGGAATCCCCGAAGCAGTCAAAATAGCTGGTTCCATTCATGGCTTCTTTGTCGTTATCTTCGTCGTTATGCTGATCATGTCAACTGTAGAATACAAGTGGCCTATATTAAAGGCGGTGAAATATTTCTTGGCTTCTTTGATCCCTATTTTTGGCTTTTGGGTGGAATTGGATCTTAAAAAAGAAATTGAAGGAAAGAGACAGAAATCATAGTTTGTTTAAAAAATACAAATGCATGAATTTTTGCAAAGGGTTAGGTAGGGGGGAGATACCAAATTAATAAAGACAGGGGAGATGTTTAATCATCTCTACCTGTCTTTTCAATCCCCATATACGCATAGGTAATGCTATCTTTTCCATGAGGAGCTGGATTACCATCGTCATCCAAGTTTACAAAGACCAATTTATCGATCGATAGAATTGTTTTCCTGGATATTTTATTGCGTACCTCGCAGCGCATCGTTAAAGATGTTGTTCCAAAATTGATCGCTTCAATACCCAGTTCGAGAATATCGCCTTGCTTGGCTGAGCTTACAAAGTTTATTTCTGAAATAAATTTCGTAACCACTTTGGGATTTCCTAATTGAACGATAGCATAGATGACTGCTTCTTCATCAATCCATCGCAGTAGTGTTCCTCCAAATAATGTTCCATTGGGATTTAGGTCTTCGGGTTTGACCCATTTTCTTGTATAAAAATTCATCGTGTATAGGTATTTATGACAAAGGGGAAAAGTTTCCTTTTCCCCTTGAGTATCCGATATTTATCGCCTAAGCGTGTATTGCTCTGTTTGCTGTAGCTGCTAGCGCCGCCTCTTTGATTGCTTCAGTATAGGTTGGGTGTGCATGGCAAATACGTGCGATATCCTCTGCAGATGCACGGTATTCCATAGCTACGGTTGCCTCACCAATCATATCTGCTGCACGAGGACCAATCATATGTACACCTAATACTTCGTCAGTTGTCGCGTCTGCCAGTACTTTTACAAAACCATCCGTGTCACCAGATGCTTTTGCACGACCAGAAGCTTTGAAAGAGAATGATCCAGCTTTGTATTTTACACCTGCCTCTTTAAGTTGCTCTTCAGTCTTTCCAACAGAAGCAACTTCAGGCCAAGTATAAACAACACCTGGAATCAAATTATAATCAATATGTGGTTTTTGACCTGCAATATATTCTGCAACATATACACCTTCGTCCTCAGCTTTGTGTGCCAACATTGCTCCAGTGATCACATCACCAATTGCAAATACACCTTGTACAGCTGTTTCCAGATGGGCATTAACAGGGATTTTCTTACCTCTTTCTTCTACTGTGATGCCGATATTTTCTAATCCTAAGCCTTCAGAATATGCGGTACGACCAACGGCTACGATACAATAGTCGCCTTCTAAAGTGACTTCTTGTCCTTTTGGATCTTCAGCAGTTACTTTTACAACTTTACCTTTCGCGGAAGCTCCAGTTACTTTATGACCTAAATAGAACTCCATGCCCAATGATTTTTTCAAAACACGTTGTAGTTCTTTTCCTAAGCCACCATCCATTGTACCGATGATAGATTTTGCAAATTCAACAACAGAAACTTTTGAACCCAAACGAGCATAAACTGAACCTAGTTCCAAACCTATAACACCACCACCAATGACAATAAGGTGTTTTGGAATCTCTTTTAGGTTAAGTGCTTCGGTTGAGGTAATGATTCTTTTTTTATCAACAGGTAGGAAAGGCAATGAAGTCGGTTTCGATCCCGTTGCGATAATTACATTTTTACCAGTGATCTGCTCTGTAGAACCATCTGCTTTCGTTATTTTGATGGTGTTTTTGTCCACAAATGAACCCACACCCTGAAAACTGTCAATTTTATTCTTCTTAAATAAGAAGGTAATACCAGCAGTATTTTGGGCAATGACATCGTCTTTACGAGCAATCATCTTTGCCATGTCTACTTTCAGATCTTTCAAGCTGATGCCAAATGCATCAAAATTGTGCGCAGCATTGTGGTAATGCTCCGAAGAATCTAAAAGCGCTTTTGAAGGAATACATCCAACGTTAAGACAAGTACCACCAAATGTGCTATATTTTTCAATAACAGCTGTTTTTAATCCTAATTGGGCACAACGGATAGCTCCTACATATCCGCCTGGACCACTTCCGATTACAATTACGTCGTATTGCATTGATTACGTTTTATTTTTTTGTACCACAAATTTAATGATTATTAATGGGATAGGAAATCAAAACTTACGATTTGTGACCAAAGATCCTTACTTTACATTTTTTTGATAAAAGAATGGAAATTATGCACCTCGGGGAACAATGAATCGGTGCTAGTGGGGGGATAAAATTGAAAAAAGGATATTCATATTTTGAATATCCTTTTTTACTTATTCGTTATTCTGCAACAATTTTTCCTTGCATGACACCATAGTGACCAGGGAAGCTACAAATAAACGTATAAACTCCTTTTTCAAGTGTAAAAGTGATTTTATCAGTTTCCCCAGGTCCCAATAATTTTGTGTGGGAAACAATTGAAGATAAAGCTGATTTTGGAATATATTCGTCTGCCGCAGCTGCAGCAGCCTCAGCACCAAAAGTTGGAAGGTCAACACCTGGTTTTAGGATAACTACGTTATGTCCCATGGACTCTTTTGGCATAGTACCTGCATTTTTGAAAGATAATTCTACTGGCTCACCCGCTTTTACACGGAATAGATCCTTATTATATTTCATTTGATCGTTACCTTCTAAAGATAAGCTGTTGGAAATAGCCACGTTTTCAATTCCAGGCACTGTTTCTGTTGCTTGGCTTTCTGTTGAAGTTGTCGCTTCTGTACTAGTTGATTTTTCAGACTTGTCACTGTTTCCACCACAAGATGCAATTGATAAAGCAACTGCAACTGCTGGTATCATAAAAAGTTTTTTCATTTGAATGATTGTTTGTTTATCTTTTATTTATTGTAGGCATTTCCGCAGCCTTTAGCGGTTTAGTGATGAAGTTATGACGAACGTAATTCCTTTCTGGATACACGTTCATGAGAAATAACATCAAAACATCTTGATTATGTTCTAAAATTAATGATTTCATTGATAAATTGAAACTATCATTTCAATTTTGACAATAAAGTATCAATTGTTTTATATAATTTGATAGGATCGAATGGCTTTCCGACAACTTCATTGGCTCCGGCATCGAGCGCTTCCTGTTGTTCGGCTTGGAGCACAGAGGCTGAAATGGAAATAATCGGCATGTTTGCGATTGTCGGATTCGTGTTTCGACGTATTTCCTTGATCGCTTCAAAACCACTCATGAGCGGCATATGGGCATCCATAAACACCAAATCAATTTTTTTCTTATTGATTTCCTCTAATGCAATGAGGCCATTGGTTGCCAAAGTGATTTCGCAATTCCAGCTCTTCAGGATATTTGCCAGCATAAAACTGTTTAATTCATTGTCTTCAGCAATCAGGATCATCGGAAAGTTGAACTTGGGCAATTCCGTATAGAGTATCTGCGTTTCTTTTTCTACGGGTTTGTCTTTGATTTTGTCGAAAGTACATTCAAAGGAAAATATACTTCCTTTACCATATTCACTCGATGCAAAAACCCGACCGTTGAGCAGCGCAGCAATACGTTTTACAATTGCGAGGCCCAATCCTGTACCGCCAAATTTTTTGGTGATACTATCTTCTCCCTGTTCAAACGCAATAAATATTTTTTCCAGGGCGTCTTCTACAATGCCGATTCCTGTGTCTATAACCTGAAACCGTAAACAGATGCTATGGTTATCCTCTGTTAGAAGCTGAATTTTTAATACAACAGAACCTTCCGAGGTGAATTTGAAACTATTGGAGATAAAGTTGGTCAATATTTGTTTCAACCGTAGTGGATCTGTCAGAAAATAACTTGTGATCCGATCGTCTACATCAATTGAAAAATTCAACCCTTTGTAGTTGGCTTTATCAATAAAGAGGTTGTTTAGATCATCTGTAATATCGTGCACTGATGTCGACTCCATGTTAAGTTTCATCATACCTGAGTCGACTTTCGATAGGTCTAATATGTCGTTGATAATAGTCAACAGATTTTGAGAGGCAGAGTCCAGTTTATTGATCCAGTTTTCTTGCTCTAAAGTGAGCTGGGAGTTCTTTAACATCTGTGTAATGCCCATAATACCATTAATAGGCGTACGAATCTCATGGCTCATATTGGCTAAAAAGGTTTCTTTCGACTTTCTGGCAAGATCTGCCTCTTCTTTAGCTTTGAGAATGGCCTGTTTTGATTCTTCTAAGGCAATGTTTTTCTCTTTAATTTCCTGCTGTATCAGTAATTGCTGAACAAAAGATTTTACTTTTGCGATGGTCGCTTCCGGGTTCAGTGGTTTATATAGATAATCCACAGCTCCGCTATTAAGTCCCTGAATGAGGTATTTGTCTTCTTTTGAAATCGCTGTTACCATAATGGGGATAATATGGTTTGTTTTCGGATTCTTCTTTAGGAAGGAAACAAATTCAAAACCATTGATTTCTGGCATCTGTACGTCAACGAGCGCTAAGTCAATATCCTCTTTCCAACAGATTTTTAAAGCCTCGTTGGGATCCGTGCTCGTCACTATATTTATATTTTCGATATCCTCCAGCAGTGCTGTAAGACTGATAATATTTTCAATTTTATCATCGACAATCAATATATTTATCTTCTTCATTATAGCAAATCTAAATACAATTTTAAGTCAATTGCTTGATGTAATCTTTTATTTCTTGAATGCTCAAAATGCGTTCCTGTGCATCGAGTTGAATAGCTGCTTCGGGCATGATGGGAACTTCAGCCGTCGTAGGGTCTTGTACAAAAGTCGTCCCGCCGTATCGTTTTATCATTAATAATCCCTGTGCACCGTCCTGATTCGCTCCAGAGAATAAGATAGCGGTACAATTTTCTTTATATATTTCGGCTACAGATTCGAAAGTTACATCAATTGATGGTCTTGAGTATTGAACAGGTTCCGAGATATCCAAAGAAAAGCTATAGTCTGGTTCAACTAAAAGATGATAGCCAGCAGGGGCAAAATAAATAGTCCCATCTTCTATCGGTTCCTTATCATCTGCAGTTTTTATTTTTTGAACAAGCGCTTTGGAAAGCGTGTCCTCAATACTAGAAGCATATTTAGGGTTTCTGTGTACAATGACAATAACGGGTATGCGGATTGGTCGTTCCAATGACTTTAATATATTTAGAATGACACTAAACCCACCGGCAGACCCCGCTAACAAAAGAATTTTCCTTTCCATCACCTACTAACCAATTTTTTGGTAAATATTCTGTTTTTTGTTTACGACCTTAAATTTAGCAGCGTCTTTATAGTTGATTAAAGATTCTTTCGCTCCCAAACATAAGAAGCCCAGATGGCATAGTGAATGATAGAATAAATCCAGGACTTTATTTTGCAGTTCAGTATCAAAATAGATCAATACATTACGGCAGGTAATCAGTTGAAATTCATTAAAAACGCCATCGGACACCAAGCTATGCATGGAAAAAAGGACATTTTTTTTCAGACTATTATTAATGGTAGCTGCGTTGTACATCGCTGTATAATAATCCGACAGTGAGTTTTTTGGTTCTGTTTTAATAAAATTTTCCGAGTATTCTTTAACTTTCGCGAGCGAATAGATACCGCGTTTTGCCTTTTCTAACACTTTGCCGTTAATGTCGGTACCATAAATAAATGCACGTTGGTAAAGATTTGCTTCTTCTAACAATATGGCCAGCGAATAAACTTCTTCGCCAGTAGAACAGCCTGCGCTCCAGAGTTTTATATGTGGATAAGTAGCGAGATAGGGAAATACATCCGTTTTTACAGCTTTATAAAAATCAGGATCCCTAAACATTTCAGTTACATTGACTGTAATTTCCTGTAGGAAATAGGTGCTGAATCCGGGCTGATTAATCAAATTGGACTTTAGCTCCTGTAGATTGAGCTTGTTAAGTTCCATTATTCTAGTCACACGTCTTTTTAAGGAAGCTCTTGTATAGCCGGACACATCATAGCCGTGGAGATTTTTGACTATATCAATAACTTCTTCCAACTCTTCAAAACTTATCATTGCTACTATTTTATCGGTTAACTCAGCCATACGCGCATCAGAGATATTAATTTGTCAACATCAACCGGTTTACTAATATAATCGTTTGCTCCAACAGCAATTGTTTTTTCTCTATCCCCTTTCATTGCTTTCGCTGTCACAGCAATAATAGGAAGGTTTGCAAATTTCTTGTTTGCCCTTATTTTTTCAATAGCCTCATAACCATCCATAACGGGCATCATGATATCCATTAAAACAAGGTCAATCTGTTTATTCCGTTCAAGAATATCTAAAGCTTCCTGACCATTGTTGGCAATTTCAATGTTCATATCATAGCTTTCAAATGCAGTGCTCAGGGCGAAAATATTCCGCATATCGTCATCTGCGAGTAATACTGTTTTGGAAGCTAAATTGTTTTCCGCAATTACAGAGGCTCCTGAGTGATTGAACATCGTGTATTCGTGCTTATCACTGCGAATTTTATTTAGGAATAAATTAACTTCATCAATCAGGCGATTATTTGATTTAGCCGATTTAAGGACCATCGCCTGGCTATGATGCAAAATTTCGGAAGTCTGCTCTGTAGTGAGTTCCATTGCCGTATTGATGATAATGGGTAAATCCTTAAATTGATTGTTCGATTTGATTTCATTCAGGAGTTCAATGCCTGATTTGTCAGGGAGATTCAGGTCCATAATGATGCAGTCAAACAATTTCTCTTGATCTAATAGATCGAGGGCTTGTTTTGCATTGAAGGCCTGAAATATCTGAATATGCTGTTCTTCTAAAGATTGTTTGATAAAATCGCTTTGGATTTCCTGATCTTCCACCAGCAGAATTTTTTTCAATGGATGACTAGTCGATGCTTTTATTTTTAAGAATGTTTCAGCCAAAGATTCTTCTGACACAGGTTTAGCCATAAATCCGATGGCTCCGGCAGAAATAGGTTCATCATGTAAAAATGTTCCTGCCGACATCATGTGCACGGGGATCTCCTTGGTGCTGTCAATTTTTTTGAGGTTACGAAGAACTTCCCAACCATCCATTTTAGGCAACATGATATCTAAGATAATTGCGGCAGGTCGTAAATTCTGTGCCTTTTGTAAACCATCTTGCCCATCATAGCTGATGTATACATCGTAGCCATTTTGTTCGGCGTAGTCTTTTAGAATATCTGCAAAAATAAAATCATCCTCAATAATCAGCAGTTTATTGTGTTTTCCATCGTTGTCGATCGACTTCGTTTTTTCGACTATAGGATTTTTCTTTGGAATTTGTGGCGGCGGATTACTTTCTTTTTCGATCGATGTTACTTTCGGGACTGAAATTTGAATCTCCTGTTCTAGCGGGATACTGAAGGTAAAGATACTACCTTCACCAACCTTACTGGATAAGTTTATTTTCCCTTTTAATAAGCTAGCAATTTCGCGGCATATCGATAAGCCTAAACCAGTTCCACCATATTTACGACTCGTTGAGCCATCTTCCTGTTTAAAAGCATCAAAGATTAGCTCTTGTTTTTCAGGAGCAATGCCAATACCGCTATCTTTAACCGTAAAAAGAAGATTTTCTGCTTCAGCTTCTATCGCTAAAGAAACTTCGCCTTTTTCACCTGTAAACTTGAACGCATTCGATAATAAATTCTTTAGGACTTGTTGTATACGATGTTCATCACCAATGAATTCCTGCGGTGCATTTACATTGACATCGAGCAAGAAGTGAATATTTTTCGAAGCTGCGGTATCACTGAAAAAATCTTTAATATAATTGACAAGGTAGTTTGTGTTGATACATTCCTTTTGGACGTCAACTTTGCCCGATTCAATTTTTGCCAGATCCAACAATTCGTTAATTAAATGTAGGAGATCTGAACCAGCACTGTGAATAACAGAAGCATACTTTATTTGGTCCTCACTTAGGTTTTTCTTTTTGTTATCCTGAAGTAATTTGGCAAGAATGAGTATACTATTAAGTGGTGTCCGCAATTCATGGCTCATATTGGCCATAAATTCAGATTTATATTTGCTGGACAGCTCTACTTCCTCTATTTTCTGGGCTATGGCCTGACGGGCTTTTTCCAGATCTTCATTTTGGGCAAAGAGCAATTTGGCCTTCTCGTCAAGCTCATTATTGGTTTGGATAAGTTCTTCCTGCTGTACTCTAAGCTCTTCCTCAGAAGCCTCCAACAAATGGGTCTTATGGATTAACTCCTCATTTGTTGTTCTCAATTCTTCCTGTTGCGTCTCTAATTCCTCGGTTTGTTGTTGAAGTTCCTCATAAAGATCGGCAAGCTTCCCATGAGTTTGGGCTACTTTGATGATAACGGCAATGTTATCTTTTGCTTTATCCAGGAAGTTAAATCGTAGTTGCTCGTCTTTCTCATTGGTAATGGGGCAACAAATTTCCATGATACCGACACAATGGTTTTCATAAGAGAAGGGTACAATATAGATCTCGGCTTCTAAACGATCGGATAACGAGGTTTCTAAGATAAGATGCTTGTGGTCGACGTCTTTTATTTTAACGACTTCATGATTGTTTGCGACTTCGCCCAAAATACCATCGTTTTCCTTAAACGTTCGTTTGATATACTGTGTGGAGGAAATACCAATTTTGTGGCAAAGCTGATACTCCTGATAGTTATCATCGAAAATGTAAATCGTCCCACCTAATGCTTTTGTCGTGGAAGCAATAGCATGTAGGCTTATTTCGGCAATTTTCTTGTCTGTATAGTCACCGCGTAATTGTTCGTCAATGCCATTAATCGCATTCAAAATCCAGTTATCACCATTGGTCTGTTCTTGCAATAGTTGGAGACTTTTATTGGATTCTTGTTGACTTTTCACTGTAGACCTCAGAAATCTAGAGATCGAGGAAATTTTAGCGAGAATATAGAAGAACCCACTTAAGCCAATGGCGATGAAAAGGTAAGTAATGTACTGGGCCAGTTGCAGTTCATTTCTAGATTTTTCTAAGAGTCTTGCCCGTTGGTCTAATAGATCTCTCGACATGAGATCGATCTGATTTAATATCGAGGCCTTTCGCTCGTGAATATTATGTGATATGGATTGAGTTTCCTTTGTGTGATCGATATCCTGCTCAAAGTCGTAAAATGCAACGATATCTTTGCGGATGTTTTCAGTGCTGTTTGGCTGAACATGATAGAAATCATCTTTCAAACTTAAAGATCGCAACAGTTCGTCCATTTTTTTAAATTCCATTTTATAAGGAATAAATAGTGAAGCGTCTTTCTTATTCAGGTAATCAAGTTTGATGTCATTTACTTCGTCTACACTTGATTTGATTTCATTAATAATATTGAATCTATTTTCGGCAACACGAACAATACTTCGCTCGTTATTTAAATTATGATGCAGCGATATGAAAAAATATAGGGCTGAAAGGAAGATAAGCGAAAAAGAAATTATCACTCCTATGGTAATTTGCTTTCTATAATTTTTTCGATTCATGTTAGAATGAGTTTATCGTTTACTTTTCTGTAGGTATTGTGTTTCGATGGTACCTGGGGAAAAAGATATATGTAAAATAACAAAAAAACTTGCTATTCCTAAAATAATCAAAAGTCAGCATAGAAGCAAACCTATAAACAGTCATGGGGCATCCCAAAATAATCGATTACCGCGCAATAGCGATTTTTTGTTACGTAAGCGTAGCTCATACCATTTTTTGTCTTTTAATTCTGAGTTGCGGCAAGTAGGGATCAAGTAGTGATCAAATTAGGCATTTTAACAGTGTTTGTTCAGTGCTCGTTCAGTGATTGTTCAGTGCTTGTTCAGTGATCACTCAGTATAAACTGAATAAGCAGTGACTGATCACTGTCTAAAAATTGATTGAAAATTGTTTTTAGCTATATGTTGGTAGGGAGATGGTTCGGTCAAGGGATCAAGCAGAATTCTTGGGGGAATACAAAAAATTTCCTAGTTTAGTTTGCTTAATACAGATATCCCTTGCAAGACGCCGAACGTAAATTACTATCCCTATTGATGCCCGAAGGGCTTTTAGAATACTTTCAGATTTTAGAAGTCGATCAGGTTGACAATCAGCTCCATATTTATCTAGACGAGCTTAATATTGCTCCAACGGGCTATGAGAACAGCAAGTTGGAGTCAAAGGGCTTTATGCCTTCCACAGAGATTTCAGACTTTCCCATTAGAGGTCAGAAAGTTACTCTACATATCCGCCGCCGCCGCTGGACAGTTTTAGATACGGGAGATATTATCACAAGAGATTGGAACCTGGTGCGTGAGGGTACTCGAATGACGACTGAATTCGGGCTTTTTTTAAAGAAGATATTTGGATAACTATCCTGTAAGTGCCCAATTGGTAGGGTTATTCTTCCAGATGGACGGCAAGCAACTTCAGGATCAATACAAGAACCATCTCAGTGACTTCCATGACTGGAGCCAAAAGCCACATGCAGAGCGATGGACTCTTTTCCCCGGGAACATCTCTGAACGCTTGAGCATCGATGAGACCAGTTTTAGCAACGGTGAATTATATACCATTGTTAGCAGTAAATCGGCAAAAGGAGGTAAAGGGACGATCCTAGCGACTATCAAGGGCACCAAGGCCGAAGATATCATCACTGTTCTTGAGTTAATACCTTTACGTTCAAGGAATAAGGTAAAGGAGGTGACCATGGATATGGCGCCGAACATGGCCAAGGCAATCCGTAGATGTTTCAGGAATGCCAGGCGTGTGGTCGATCGTTTCCATGTCCAAAAGTTAGCTTACGATGCAGTGCAGGAACTTCGTATTAAGTATCGTTGGGAAGTATTGGATGCGGAAAGCAAGAAGATAATGGAATCGCGAAAGGGAGGAACCTCATATGAACCCGAGTTGTTGCCTAATGGAGACACGCTCAAACAGCTACTGGCTAGATCCAGACACCTCTTGTTCAAGCACCCAAGCCGATGGTCCGAAAACCAGAAACACCGAGCCGAATTGTTGTTCATGCGGTTTCCCAAGCTAAAGCTCGCTTATGACCTTGGAATTGCCCTAGGTGACATATTCAATAAATGCCAGGACAAAAAGATAGCATTTACCAAACTGGGACTGTGGCATAATCAGGTTGAAAATGCGGGAATCGCTTCATTTGAGAGCGTAGCAAGATCCATTGCAGCGCATCATCAATACATTCTACACTACTTCGACAATAGAAGCACCAATGCTTCAGCAGAATCTTTCAATGCAAAGCTCAAAGCGTTCAGGGGTGTCTTTCGCGGTGTAAGAGACACCACATTCTTCCTATATAGAGTAATGAAATTGTATGCTTAAAAACTTCTCCTCCCCCAAACTTTCGGTATGATCCCGGTCAAGTCTATTAAATAGAAGAAGAAAAAATGCTTATAAAAACAAAACCCTGATGATGGGCACCAGGGTTCGTTACTAACCAATTATAAACCTAAATTATGAAAAGACTCTTTAAGGGCTTCTAAACTAAATTAGTTGCCGTGTTGTGCCATGAAAACTAAAAATGATTGTTTTTTTTAATCTTATGCAAGCTTCAAGTAAATAACTCTTCTGATTGCTTGCTGTTAGTGTTTCATAGCGAGATAACCTTTAATTATCTTCTACAAAGATACGGTAAATATACAGTAGCATCCAAATATTTTTGAGAATAAGTTGCTAATACAACTATGTTGTGACACACAAATGATATTTTGGCTTAACTGAATAATTATCTGACAGTCCTGTCAATTAGATCAGTATCGCTACGCGAATTATTACTCAAAATGCCTTACTTTTACAAAAATAAATTTTTATGGTATTGACCGAATTTAAATCGATAAGAGCATTTGTATTGGATGTAGATGGTGTATTGACTGATGGTACTGTACAAGTTAATGAAGAAGGGCATCAGTTACGTACATTTAATATAAAAGATGGCTATGCTATGCAGTTGGCGATCAAGAAAGGCTATCCTATTTTTATTATCACAGGTGGAGGTTCGAAGGGGGTCGAGCAGCGGATGAAAGGTTTGGGAATCAAAGAAGTGTATTCAAAAGTTAGTGACAAACTGTCTAAAATGAAAGAACTTGCTTATGATTACAAGCTTGAATTAAATCAGCTGATGTACATCGGTGACGATATCCCTGATTTTAGCTGCATGAAGTCTGTTGGCGTAGCTGTTTCTCCGGCAGATGCAGTAGAAGAGATCAAGAAAATTTCACATTATGTGTCTAGTTTTTGTGGCGGAAAGGGAGTTGTGCGTGAATTGATCGAAAAGGTCATGAAAGTACAAGGCAAATGGTATGAGGATGAAACAGTAAAAAGTATATAAGGATGTTGAAAAATCTAAAAAATAGAACAATTATATTAGGGTCTCAATCTCCACGGAGAAAACAGCTGTTAGCAGGGCTTGGGCTGACATTTGAAGTCGACGTTCGGGAAACGGAGGAATACGTGGATCCGAATTTATCCGCTGCAGAGGTCGTTCGCCAAATCGCTATTTGTAAAGCGGAGGCATTTGGGGATAAAGACGATTGTCTGGTTATCTGTGCTGATACTATTGTCGTATCGGATAAGGGCGAAATTTTAGGTAAACCCAAAGATGAACAGGAAGCCAGAGCAACGCTAACAAACTTGTCTGGTAAGAAACATTTGGTGTTGACTGCTGTAGCGATCTCATGGGAGGGTAAGATTAGCACTTTCGTCGAAACGACAACTGTTTATTTTTACGAATTAGATGCGGATGAAATCGATCATTATGTTACTAAATTTTCACCATTAGATAAAGCGGGTTCTTATGGAATACAGGAATGGATCGGCTTAATCGCTGTAAAAAAAATGGAGGGAGAATATAATAATGTGGTGGGATTGCCAACGGCAAAGCTTTATCAAGAATTGAAAAAGTTAATGTAAAAAAGCGGCAAAAGCCGCTTTTTTATTATTCATT
>NZ_DKSP01000221.1:31646-32162 GCF_002472745.1 Sphingobacterium sp. UBA7253
GCCGCTTTTTTATTATTCATTGATTTTTTAGCTGAGCTATTATTTGATGAAATAACGAACCCCAGTGTAGAACATGCGTCCTGTTAATGCTCCCCAAAGCATTGAAGTGTCAAAATAGTTTCCAAAGGGTTGATCCGCTGCAAGTATTGGCATATTTTGGAAATAATTAGACAGATTTTCTCCGCCCACATATACAGTGAAGTTTTTCTCTTTCCCAAAAGTTTTGCTAATCTGCGCATTCATGGTCGCATAAGCTTTTGATGCAGTAGGCATTTGATATTCAACGGGGTTCTCTGCTGTTGACGGAATGCGTTTTTGTCCAACTACATTCAACGTATAGTCTACACTCCAGCCAGAATGGTGATTATAAGCTAGGTTGACAAAACCACGGTGTTTGGCCAATAGCGGTTTGGTCTTTCTGCCACTTTCAAAATCAGTTTGGACATCAAGTAAGCGATAGGCCAATCTCGTTTCAAAATGTGGTGCTGGCATAAAGCGAAATTCGGTTTGCAAGCT
>NZ_DKSP01000221.1:32312-32724 GCF_002472745.1 Sphingobacterium sp. UBA7253
TTGGAGAAAGACTTCCCATTCAAATTGTAAAAATTGATCTCTCGGGGATTTTCGTAATCGACCACGACCTGGTTAGAGAAGCTGTTGTGGAAAAATTCAACGGATGCCGAAGCTTCACGTCCAAAGATCCGCATATTTTGGTCTATTGCTATTCCGCTATTCCAGGAGACTTCAGGTTGTAGGCCATAAGCTTTATCGTATATATTAGGCGATTGAATAACCAATTTTCTACTACTTGCCAAGACGGCGGTATTCTCTGCAAATATATTTGCTGTACGTTGACCTCTTCCTGAGCTAGCTCGAACCGTTGTTCCCGAAATAGGTGCATAACGTAAATGGATGCGTGGTGTTGTAAACCAACCGTATAGGGAATTGTAGTCTTGGCGGAGACCGATAATGGCATCAAATTTTT
>NZ_DKSP01000221.1:32843-47210 GCF_002472745.1 Sphingobacterium sp. UBA7253
AAATGCTCCCGAAACCACTTCTTTCCTTTTGAAGTTTTGATCTTTTAAATACCACTCATTGTAATTGTCATAATTAATGGAGGCACCAACGCGATACTTGTGAGCGACTGTACCGATAATATCTTGAAATAAGAGGTTAGCATACCCATTTTGTTGGTCCGAATTGTAGTTATTGAGCCCAAAATAGCTTTTTTGATTGTAATTTGATCCTGCAAGCTGGAGACCTATGCTGCGGTGCTTATTTTCGGGGAACACGTAACCAATTTTAGCGAAACCTTCTACACGTTCAATATCAAACCCTAAACCATAGCGATTCGTTGTACCCTTATCTGTCTTTTCGTTAAAATCAATCTGCCCGCCTGTACGGTCGTCATTGAGATATTTTACCCCAAATTGTACCATAAGTCCTTTTCCATTTTCATAAAACCAACGGTTGACCCCAGAGAATAGATTGCCAACGGGTACATCTCTAAATCCGTTGTGACTAAAGTTCATGGATTTATTGTACATGAAATTGTCGTGCAACAGAACTGCGGTGGACCAATGCTGACCAATTTTTTGTGAAAGATTTAAGTTGACATCTGTGCGTCCCATGTTGTTCGCATAGGCATTAAAAAACAATCTTTCTGAATTTTGAGGTTTTTTCAATTCGACGTTGATCTGTCCGGCCATGTTTTCGAAACCGTTGGCTACGGAACCGATACCTTTCGCGATTTGAATTGATTCAATCCATGTTCCTGCAATAGAATTTAAACCTAAAGGAGAAGCGAGCCCACGAGGTCCGGGTAAATTTTCAACGGTTAATTGGGTATAAATACCACTAAGGCCCAGCATTTGAATCTGTTTGCTGCCTGTTACAGCATCAGCACTGACGACATCGACGGAGGCATTGGTTTCAAAGCTCTCGCTTAAATCACAGCAAGCCGCTTTGAATAACTCCTTTCCTGTAAGAACTTCCAGTCGTGCAGGTGTCATACGGTCGATGTAATTTGAGCGTCGTGTTCCTTTAACCTCGACTTCCATCAACACATTTCCTTTTGCTGTAATCATGATGACTTCATGAAGATCTTTGATGGTGATGGTGTCAGGTTTCATCCCAACATAACTTACAACCAATTTGTTGAATCCTTCTTTATGGTCCAATTTAAAAACACCATTTTCGTTTGTCCTTGTATTTTTGGTTGGAAGGTTGGCCCAGTGTAAATTGGCACCAATAATGGGTTTAAGATCCCCCTTTTCGTTTTCTTCAACGACAACACCAGTAACTGTATGTGGATGGTCATGGTTATCGGTTGTTACAATTTTCTTTTCGGGTATTTTGCCATTTTCCAATCGTGGATACATACAACATTCATGGAGTTTAGCATAGGATTCATCAGTGGCAACCAAGTTGTCTACATCATGACCAACTTGAGCAATATTTTTCTTGATTGCCTCCAGTTGAACTTTTTTGGGGTTATATTTGATTTGCAATAAGTTGTCTTCTGCATTCCAAACAGCCGTTTCTACGCCATGCATTTTTGCGGCAGTTTCAATACGTTTTTTACACATGGCACAATTCCCAGCCACGGTAAGAGTCCTCGTACTGTCGGTCTGTGCCTGTACAAATGCCAGAAAAAATAAGCATAGAATGGTTGTCGTATATATTTTTTTGAAAATTTGATTCATCATTTTAATTAAGAGTATTCGCTTCAACTAGCATTTAATTTTTACCTTCATGATACCACGCAACCACATTCAAGGGGTACGGATTTATTTTTTCAGTTCTACTACTATTTTTGCTGAATGATTTAAAATCCATTGTTTTTTGTTCCGTGACAAGCTACGGAAAGATCAATGTTGGGAATGACAGTCTGCCGTTCTCACGAAATATAAAAACTATACTGGACTTCGGTCAATTCAAGAAAATGAACTGCGTTCGGTGAAAAGAGGTGATATTAAATTCTAAAATTTTGATTGAGAATAAAAACAGGTGGGTTCTGTCTATTATCGCTCGCAAAATCGGTATACTTTAGTTTAGAAAAATCGTCCTCCTCCCCAGAGAAATGATAATAATTAAGTATCCAATGAAGCGTAACTATTGCGGGATAAAAAGCGTTAAAATCAAGATTTTGTGTTACTCGGCTGAAGTGATCGACCTTTTGTGTTTCGATCTTAACATCTTTACAGCTTCCCGTTTCATGACAGTGGTTCTGCTTTTTTTTTGCAGACTTGGCACAAAGAGGGCAGGCCATATTATGGCTTTCCGATAACGATACACTTTTTGTTTCCCCTTGGCAAAAATGAAGATGCAGTGAGGCACCACTTGCTGCGAGCAAATAGAAAAATAAGCCGATAAATAGTGCAATTTTCTTCATCGAAGCAAAAATAAAGAAAATATGTAATTTTTTTTTGTAATATTTTGGATAAATGTTATAACTTGTAGTAACAAATGAAAAACCAAAAATTACCAGAGTTATGTATTTATTATTTATCAATCCGGTCAGCTCGTATTTGTTAGCTATCTTTTTGATTGTTGGGGCAATTCTATTGTACAAGGGATTCTATCATCTGGTTCGTCGTATACAGGAATAGCACCGTGTGTTCGATCTTTTTTCGGAACACTTTATCGGACAACAACATATGTAATTTAATTCCTGAAATTTACCTATTCCAGGAAGATGTTATAAGGAAGATGTTATAATAATGGGAACATTTTTTAAATGCTCCCATTCGTTTTGTTTATCGGCTTAATAGAGGATCGCTTTTTCCCGCATTTCCAATCTCGACACGACCCGCATATTGTTCCTCAAAGTTTAGAAAACCGGCGCAGGTGAGGCGGAAATCATACCAAAAGTTTTGCTTAGCCAAATCAAAATGTATCCTAATGGATTGCCCACCTTTAAGTTGCAGACTCCTTTTTTCTTTTCCATAGCTGATATCCTCGAAAACAAGTTGCTGGGTTGTTTTCCCCTTGTTTGTACATGAAAAAGACAAACGCCCAGTAAACGCGGATTCATTTTTACTTTTTTCATAGGTACAGCGGACCTTTAACTCTGGGTTGTTTGTGTCACCTTTAAACGCTCGATAAAATCCATTTGGGCCATAGATTTCGAGGTGGTACATTTTTTTATCGAAGGCGTCTAGCGACCATTGGTCCGTTACACGATCTCCAGGAGAAACAGCATAATTTCTTGAGGTTCCAACTTCTCCTTTGTAGCTAGCAGCATGGTAGACGGTAAAAGGTGAGCCCGCAGCGTGTTTGCCAAAAATTTTATTTGAAGCTTCAAATGTGACCAAGTAATCCCCTTTGGATTGGTATTCGCCATGCACATAAAGTTCATAGGGAAGGATACATGAATCCCGGAGCCCTTTTTCTTGTTTTGGGAAGTAGGGAGAACTGCTGGGGTCTTGCTCTATTTGTTTGATCTCCATTGCGCTGAGCGCTTTGAAGCCCATGGGAAGGCCTTTGAACTTGGCTTGGTGAATCTCTTGGATAAAAGGTTCCCGTTCTAGTACAATCGGTTTGTTAATGGTTTCGCCATGATAGGGCCTAAATGCCGAAGTTAAATCTCCACATACTGCACGCCGCCAACTGCTGATGTTGGTTTCTTTTATATTTTTATTGATTTTGTGGTTAATAAACTTCTCTAGGAATTGTAAACTGGAGGTATGGTCAAACACTTGCGAATTGACCCAACCGCCTCTGGTCCATGGTGAAGCAATGATCATCGGTACACGATAGCCAAGACCGATATTGCTTTCTCTTCCGCTTTCAGGATAATATTGCTCATCACGGCGTACATATTCTAACCCAGGGTTGATTCCCGCTGATACTTTTCCGCTTTCCGTATCATCCGGATTTGGAGCTGTAAAGGGCGCAAAGTGGTCAAAATACCCATCATTCTCATCATATGTAAGTATAAAAATTGTTTTTTTCCAAACTTCTGGATTTTGGGTAAGAATGTCCATGATTTCGCTAACATACCATGCGCCAAACCAAGGGGAATCAGGATGGTCAGAAAAAAGCTGCGGTGGAGCCAGCCATGATACGGTTGGAAGTTTACCTTCCTCGACATCTTTTCGGAATTGATACAGGACATCCCCTTTAGGGATCTGTAATTCGCGCTGTTGCCCCCCTTCTTGATAATGCATTGTTTCCAATTCCATATAATCGGGCTGTGCACTGTTGTTAACAAAAGCACGGCGATGAATATCTTTTGTCCGCTCGTCGAGCTTTTCAAAGTTCTCGGCTGTATATAACTGTAATTCTTCTTGAATATGCTTGAGATTTTTCTTTAAATTTTCAAGTGCTTCCCCAGCTGTTGTTTCGCTAATTTTGCGTTCGAGATCTTCTTGTTTTAATGCCAGGATCTGACGATAGCGTGGATGATATTTGACTTGATATTGGGGGAAGTACTCCATCGGATTACAACCAAAATTGGCTAGCCAGCTGTTTGCCTCACCACTATAGCCAGCGCTACTCGAAGAAATTTCATTTTGATAGATTTTCCAGTCTACGCCTAATTCCGAAAGGCGTTCGGGGAAAGTTGTCCATGTTGCTTTCCCGCTATACTCGGAGTCTCCATTCCAAACTAAGGCCTTTCCTGTAAGATTTTCCCGGATATTGGCTGTCCAGAAATAAAGCCTATTCGGATTTGTGCCGGTGATGCTCGAACAAAAGTGTTGGTCACAGATTGTGAAAGAGTCCGCGAGAGAATAGTAAAATGGAATATCTTCGCGACTATAATGTCCCATAGTCAACGGTAGATTCGAAAATTCTTTAAATCCGGAATGTTTTACATCCAACCATTTGTTCATCTTGCCTTTATTGCGAGCATCTGTTTGATCGGTCCAGTTGTGCGGGAGACAACCCATCCAGGTAACTTTTGAATCTTTGATATCCAATCGGAAGGGAGCAAATGTTTCGCCGGATTTTTGCGTCTGAAACCAGACTTTATTCCGATTGGGTTGACGGATAGCTCTAGGATCATTGAAGCCTCTTACACCACGCAGTGTTCCAAAGGCATGATCAAATGAACGGTTTTCCTGCATTAATAAAACAACGTGTTCGGCATCATAAAACGTGCTGCCCAATGCTGGATTTATAGCCATCGCTTTCGCAATAGCGGATGGAATAACATGGGAGATAGAAGCTCCCCCAGCAAGCATAGCCGCTTTCTTTAAAAAATCTCTTCGCGTATCCATGGTTATATCAGTATTGATTTGATTGGCTGCCTATTGCTTGGTTGATCAAGGCCGCAAAGTTCTTTCTCTTCGAAAAAACACATTTTCGAAAACTGTCTTAAAAATAAGAGTTCGATCCAAGAAAAAAGACTTTAGACCGAACTCTTATTAAAAAATTAACGCTTTGCTAATTTTTAGCCTGCATGTTAAGCTTTGATAGACGCGATAAATGCTGGAATCTGTGTAAGATAATCCGGTTCTTTTAGCCGTTTGACAAATGCTGTACCTATAATGGCACCCGCCGTATGCTTACTTGCTTTTTGAAAGGTAGGTTTATCGGAGATACCGAAACCAACGATCAATGGGTTTTTTAATTGAAGATCATGTATCCGCTTGAAGTAAGCAGCTGTATCGTCTCCAACATCAAGTGTTTTACCTGTCGTTGCATTGGAAGAAAGTAAATAAATAAAGCTCCTGGAAAGGCTGTCTATTTTTCTGATTCGTTCTTCAGAAGTCTGCGGTGTTACAATGAATATATTTGCAATCCCATTTTTCTCGAACGTCTCTTTGTAAAGTTCTTCGTATTCATCCATGGGTAGGTCAGGTATAATGACACCGTTTACACCTACATTTTTACATTCTTCACAGAATCTTTCAACACCAAATTGGAGCACAGGATTAAAGTAGCCCATCAAAAATACGGGAATGCTAACATGTTTACGGAGGTCAATCAATTGATCGAACAACTTTTTTACGGTCATGCCATTTGCCAAAGAGACTTCTGAACTGTGCTGAATGACAGGTCCGTCTGCCACTGGGTCGGAATAAGGAAAACCGATTTCCAAAAAGTCCGCGCCAGCTTCTTCCAATTTCTTGGCAATACTTATTGTGCTGTCCAATGTTGGATATCCAGCTGTAAAATATATCGATAAAAGGGGAGTACCTTCTTTTTTTTCAATTGTATTCATGCCTTAAAAATCAAAGTATTTCATATAATTATCTAGATCCTTGTCACCACGTCCAGAAAGACAGACAACGACAGTCTCATCACCTTTAAAAGGTATTTTTTCCAAATAAGCCAGGGCATGAGAACTCTCAATAGCCGGTATGATACCTTCTAGTCGGGTAAGCTCAAGACCTGCCTGCATCGCTTCGTCGTCAGTCACACTTACATAGTTACCTCTGCCGGATTTGAATAACCAAGCGTGTTGAGGGCCAATACCGGGGTAATCGAGTCCTGCCGATATGGAGTAAGGTTCGATGACCTGGCCATCCGCTGTTTGCATCAGTATAGATCGGCTTCCATGTAAAACGCCCTCTTTTCCTAGTGCTGTTGTCGCAGCGGATTCGCCTGAATCAACACCATGGCCAGCTGCCTCTACGGCATACAATTGAACCGATTCTTCATCGAGGTAATGATAGAACATACCTGCCGCATTGGAGCCTCCACCGACACAAGCCAATACGATATCTGGATTTTCTCTTCCTGTTTTTGCTAATAGTTGTTTTTTCGTTTCTTCAGAAATAATAGACTGAAAGCGAGCAACCATATCGGGATAAGGGTGTGGTCCCACAACAGACCCAATGATATAATGGGTGTCGACAGGATTGTTGATCCAATCTCGCAAAGCTTCATTGGTCGCATCCTTTAGCGTTTTGGAGCCCGATGTTGCGGGAATAACTTCGGCCCCCATCATTTTCATCCGTGCTACATTTGGAGCTTGACGTTGAATATCAACTTCTCCCATGTACACTGCACATTGTATACCTTTCAGCGCACAAACGGTAGCTGTGGCAACGCCATGCTGTCCTGCGCCTGTCTCGGCAATGATGCGCTTTTTACCCAAGCGTTCCGCTAATAGAATTTGGCCAATAGTATTGTTGATTTTATGCGCTCCGGTATGGTTAAGGTCCTCCCGTTTTAAGTAAATCGTAGTTCCATATTTTTCAGATAGACGCTTGGCATGATATAATGGAGAAGGACGTCCGACATAATCGCTGAGCAGTTGGTTAAATTCCTCCTGAAAGCTCTCTTCTTCGATAATTTTGAGATATTCTTCACGTAGCTCTTTCACATTTGGATAGAGCATCTCAGGGATATAGGCTCCTCCAAAGGGACCATAATATCCTTTTTCATTGACTTGATATATACTCATTTTTTAATAGTATTTATACTGTGGCTTAATAGCTCAATATCTTTTAAGCCGGGTTCTACTTCAAATTTTGAATTTAAATCCAGTGCATATAGCCGTGGATCATTTCTTTCTAGCGCTGTTTTGATATTCTCGGGATCTAAACCGCCGCTGAGAAAATAGGGGGTAGTAAGTTTGTATTGGTCCAATAGGGACCAGTCAAATTGTACTCCTGTACCACCATAGGAACTACTTTTTGTATCAAATAAAAAGTAGTCTACAATTTTAGCGTAAGGATCCAGCTGTATCCAGTCAAAGTTTTTATCGACTCCGAAGGCTTTCACAATGCTAACTGCTGATTTTTCTTTCAATTCAAGACAGAATTCCGCAGATTCATTTCCATGCAGTTGAATTGCATTTAGTTGGAATTCAGTTATTTTATCTAGAATTTCTGAAAGGCTGGCATTGACGAAAACTCCGACCTTACTTAGGCTGTCAAGGTCCTTAATGTATGAGGAGGAGCTTTGACCAACATAACGTTTGGATTGATCATAAAATATGAATCCCATATAATCGATGCCCAAGGAGGCTACAGCGGTTATATTGTCGGGATATTTCATGCCACAAACTTTTACTTTGATCGCCATTTTATTTTTTGATTAGTTTTTGGAAACTGCGCAACGCTTTACCTCCCATCAATGAACTTTCAGCTTCATAAAAACAGTCGCCAAAAGATTTTTCGGGATTAAAGGTCTTAATCGCAAATGCGGCATTCGTCAAAACAACATTGTTCTGCACATCTGTACCCTGATTCTTCAATATAGATAAGAATGTCTGGGCCGCGTCTGCTATCGTTTCACCTCCCGTCAACTCCTGAGCTGAGACTGGGGTAAAACCAAGTTCTTCCATGTTGTAGTAATTCTCTCCTTGGTTGTTGATTACCTTAAAATCACCGGTCATGGATATCTCATCATAACCGTCCAAAGCATGAATAATGGAATATTGTTTGTTGGTGTTTTGGTATAGATAACCATACAGTCGTGCTAATTCTAAACTAAATACACCAACAGACTGAAATTTAGGATTGGAAGGATTTGTCAATGGTCCCAGCATGTTAAAGAAAGTCTTAACACCCAATGCACGACGTATCGGGGCAACGGTTTTCATGGCAGGGTGAAACAATGGCGCATGTAGGAAACAGATATTGGCTTCATCAAGTTGGCGTTGTAGCTCAGCCTTGTCGTTGCTGAACTGATAGCCTAAATATTCCATGACATTGGATGAACCACAGCTCGAAGATACCCCGATATTACCGTGTTTTGCGACATGGTAACCAGCCCCAGCAGTGATAAAAGATGCTATTGTCGAGATATTGAAGGTATTTTTACCATCCCCACCTGTACCGCAAAGGTCAATTAAATCATAACCGTTAAAATCCAGCTTGAGGCATAAATCATACATCGCGTCTCTAAACCCTCCAAGCTCTTCAACGCGAATACTGCGCATACCATAAGCCGTCATAAATGCCGCAATTTGGTGACTGTCATATTTGCCCATGGCAATGTTGGTTAGGATCTCGTAGGCTTCTTGCCGAGAAAATGTCTTGTATTCAAATAAATGCGCTAAAATTTCTTTCATGGTAATTTAAATAAAAAAAGGGCTTACCTTATTTAGGCAAGCCCATCATATCTTGACGTATTAATCAAATAATGCAATAGGAGTTTGCCACAACGTTATTCGTTGTGCCACCACCAAGCTTTATTTGATACAGTTGTTATCATTGTTATTTTTATTAATACAAATATGGTTGATAGAATTATAAAATGCAAGTGTTTTTATTGAAAAATTTTTAAGAAAGCATCATTGGCTTAATATTGCTCACAAATATACTTTAAAATAAAACCTGATAAGCGTGCATTTGTGTAAGACTAAGCGTGATATTTAAGGATTCTAAGAGCAGGCGTCTGATAAAACAGCGGCGATGAAAACTAATAGAATACAAAATGAGCTTTATTGTTCCCTTTGGAAACTAATGTAAAAGAAGCAATTTTGCTATCACGGATGACTGCCGCAAATACAAAACGCTTGAGGTATTTGACAAAGTAGACTTGTTGCGGGTCAATACCTTCGAGATCGATATCACTTGTTTCTTTTCTTCCTGCTTGAGCAAAGCTAAGATATTCCAGTTGGTTGATATCCTTGCTCTGTACATTTATCCTGATTTCATCGATGCTTGCCAATAGGTATTCCTGTAGATCTTCGTCCAGTTTTTTTGATGTTATTAGATCTTGGCTTAAAATAATATCAGTCGCTAAATTAGGATCATTCAAGCGCTGGACAAACTTTTTTAAAACAACAACCTGTTCATTGGAAGTTTGTTGTTCCTGAGCAAATAGGCTTTGGCTGGCTATACAGCCAATAAACATGAACAACACTAGCTTTAATTTTATCTTCATACTTGTAAGACTTGTCTTCATCAAAATAGATTAAAACTATGGAATAAAAACCTTCGGGAGGTTATGGATATCATACTGAGTTGTCTCCGAAAAGAGGGCGATGCCTTTAATAAAAAACGCCTTTTGAATAAAGGCGTTTTTTATTTTTTAGTATTCATCTTCATTGAAGAAGAAATCGTCTTTTGTTGGATAGTCGGGCCAAATTTCTTCGATATTTTCATATGGCTCACCATCGTCCTCAAGAGATTGTAAGTTTTCAATCACCTCAACAGGTGCACCCGAACGAATAGCGTAATCGATTAATTCATCTTTTGTTGCTGGCCATGGTGCATCTTCTAGATGCGAAGCTAATTCTAATGTCCAATACATATAAAAACAATTTAAGTTCTCTATTTTCGCAAAACTATGATTTAATTTAACTTAAGCAAGTAAATCACGTGTTATTTTTGCTGTATTAATATAAGTTGTTGATTTTTAGTGTTATAATATTTTTAGATATTCTCAAAGTCACTTCCCTTTTCGTTTAACGCATCAAGTCTTGGTGACACTGATTTGATTTCTGGGTTTGGATAATCATTTTCGATCAAGCCATCTCGCATGCGTACAATACGGTGTGCATGTAATGCGATATCCTCTTCATGTGTGACTAGAATAATGGTATTACCCTTGGAGTGAATTTCCTCCAGTAGGCCCATAATTTCAATGGACGTTTTGGTGTCAAGGTTTCCTGTTGGCTCATCGGCAAGTATAATGGAAGGATCGTTGATCAATGCTCTTGCAACAGCAACACGTTGTCGTTGTCCACCCGATAGTTCATTAGGTCTATGATCCATACGATGCCCTAAGCCGACACTTTCCAATGCTGCAGTAGCTTTTTCCTCACGTCTAACTTTATTATAGCCCGCGTAAATTAGGGGAAGCGCAACATTTTCAAGTGCTGTATTCTTTGGTAAGAGGTTAAAAGTTTGAAAGACAAAACCAATTTCTTTGTTCCTTACTTCGGCGAGTTCATCGTCAGTCATGTCACTCACATTAATCCCATTGAGGATATATTCTCCTCGGCTTGGCGTATCCAAGCAACCGAGAATGTTCATTAACGTGGATTTGCCTGATCCTGAAGGCCCCATTAAGGCCACAAATTCTCCTTTATGGATGTTGAGTGTAACGGAGCTTAAGGCATGAATTGTTTCCGCACCAATTTGGTATTCTCTAGCAATATCCTTGATTTCGATTAAGATCTTTCCTGACATATTTTTTGGAGGTTCTCTAGGTTATGAAAATACGATTTATTCTTCATAATCCAATAGGAATGCATTTTGTCGTATACAACTTTTTCTAGTTCCGATGCATTATCATCGTTAAAATCTTTAGTTTCTATCGGGTTGAATACATGGATTTTAACTATTCCCGGGCGAGATCCCCTTTTCGAGCCGTCATCGAAAAAGATATCCCAGGCATTTTCTATGATAATAGGCACTGTGGGAACGTCATTTTGAATAGCGATTCGAAAGGCTCCGGATTTAAATGCGTGAATCTGCGGGGGGAAACCATCATCGATTTTTCCTTCTGGAAAGATAACGACACTTCTACCATTTCGGACGAGTTCATTGGCACGTTGGAAGGCCTTGAAAGAAGAAACTTTACTTCTTCTTGTGACGGGGATATCTATTGTTTTGAAAAAAATACGTGTAACCGGATTTTTAAGCAATGAAGCTTTTCCGATAAATGAAAAAGGAGCTGGGCACAAATAGGTGAGGGCCGTTATATCCAAGACCGAAGTATGATTGGGACACAATACCATGGAACGGTTCCAATCTATTTTTGATTCATAGCTCACCTTAAAAAATACACCAGCTAGGGACGAACCACCAACTGATACCCAGCGTCGCATACGGGCGATTCTAGCATAGTTTTTTTCGGGACGTCGTGCTAAAAAATAGATATAAGGGAAAAACAGAAGAAAAACAAGTAGAACGCTGATAAAATACCAATACCGATGGAGTTTTTTGAGCAATAGAATCATACAAGTCAACTAATTTTGACCTAAAGTAAAGAAAGAAAATGGATAATTAATTATCCATTTTCTTTTTTATTCTACTGTGAAACCATATTTCTTGTAAATATTCTTGGCCGTTGGTGAGTCCATGAATTTTAAAAAGTCATCTGCAGCCTGCGCATGGGGTGCGTTTTTCAGTTTTGCAGCGACGTAAGTTGCAGTTGTATTTTGCGCATCAGGAATGGTGATCCCTTCAACTGGA
This sequence comes from Sphingobacterium sp. UBA7253, assembly GCF_002472745.1. Classification (NCBI taxonomy): domain Bacteria; kingdom Pseudomonadati; phylum Bacteroidota; class Sphingobacteriia; order Sphingobacteriales; family Sphingobacteriaceae; genus Sphingobacterium; species Sphingobacterium sp. UBA7253. The sequence continues at coordinate 44,856 of NZ_DKSP01000221.1, forward strand.
TGGCCAATTAGTTTTTGGTAAACGACTTCAGAAGCCCAAACGGGAGCCGCATCGGCCTGTCCATACAATATTCGCATGGGGCTTTCGCGATGGTGGATCTTGGTCAGATAAGTGCTGCCATCTTTGACCTTATCATCCATGATTTTCGTGACGAGTTGTTCGCCCCCGGCTTTTTTATAAGATGCTTTGATCTGCTCGCCAATTCCTTCCCATTGGGGATTGGGCATGCTGATACGAACTTTGTCATTCCCCAGGTCATTCAATGTTCTGATATTAGCGGGATTTCCTTTTGGAATCATCAAACAGATATTGTTGTAGCAATAAACCTGTGTATGGCTGAAGTAATCTGCCATCTCGTTGATCGCTCGTTTGCTCGCTGTGTAAATATCGGGCTTATGCGTAATACGTAGATTGCCTATCGTGATTGATCCGCCTTTAATCTGTTTAGCTAAAATGCCCGGCGGCAGGGTTTCAACAAAAATACGTTCGTATTGTGGGTATTCTTTTTTGAATGATGCAAGTAGATCATCGACAACCATAAATTGATTGCCAGCGAAAAAGACAGTAAGCTGCGGATTCTCGATATCACCATATAAATCTGGAATATTGTCTATCCCGGGTACCGTAAAATTTAGAGCCGATTCTGGTGGATTATTCCAGGGGGGATCAAAACGATGTTCTTGTGCCTTAATTTCCTGCGCTCCCAATAATGCTATAGTTAGACCAAGCAGTAGAAAATTTTTCATTATACTTATGGTTTAACGATAACCCAACCTTCATTTGCTCTTAAGATTAATTCACCATTTCCGCTAGGAACATAGCCTATAAAATCAAATAGTCCTTCTTTGGCAATATGTTTCTCTTCCAACGTATTCAGGCACTGGGCTACGATAACGCCTTTCTCGACGAGGTCTTTCAAAGGTTTCTCATATTGGCTGTTCTTTTTTAGGTAAGCTTCGGTACCACCGGAAAATGCAACCAACTCAATCTGTAAGTGTCCTTTTAACCGTGGGTCTTTCAAAACATTGTTAATATTACGGATTGCTTTTTCAATTGTTTTTGGATCATTGCTGTCCAGCTGATAAATGGCTTTATACGCTTTTTTCTTAGCAACGGCACCGCTATACTGATGGTTATTGAGCAACAATTTATTGTCCTGTGCTTTCGCTTGAATAGTCATTATCGCTACTAAAATGCAAGCGATTGTAAATTGTTTTTTCATATTTATTATTGATTTAATGGGGAATTTATGTTTAAAAATTAAAAGGTCCGAGTTTATGTTGTTCTATACTAACGTTATCGGCATAAGGTGGATAGGGGCTATCTTTGGGTTTTTTGCTTAGATTAGGATAGTCCAATTGCTTGTTTGTTTTTTGAGGTCTATCGAAAGAATTGATATATGCTGCGACATCATAGGCCTCGTCGTCTTTCAATTGAGGTGCATCATAAGTTGCGCCTAAAGGCATATTAGCTTTGATAAAACGAGCCGCGGTAAGCAATCGTGCCATTCCAGCACCATCATTGTAGCTGTCTTTTCCCCATAAGGGTGGATATTGATATCCTTTTCCCGCTGTTTGTGGTAGCCCCTGACCATCCTTTCCATGGCAACTTGTACATTTATTCTCAAAGACCAATTGACCATGTTTCAAGTCCGCAGCACGGTTGGGAATATCCATTTTTATAAATCCTTGGCCTGCCAACCGACCTTTATTAACTGTATTTATGCTGATGTTTTTAATATAGGTGATAATGGCTCTCATTTCCTTGCTATTTTCAGGAATGGCTCGGCCGTTCATGCTTCTCTCAAAGCAACCGTTGATGCGCTCTTCAAGTGATTCAACCTTATTTTCTCGTCCAATATAGGTTGGAAAGACATTGGTGAGCCCGACATAAGGGGCGGCAAAAGCCTTTGTGCCTCCATTGAGATGGCAGCTGCTGCAGGCAAGCTTGTTCCCGATTTTGACCTCCCCATCATAGAAATAATCGTATGTATTTTTGATTAGCTTTTCACCATAACTGGCCATTTTACCTTCGGGATTATCTTTGAATGAGATTTCCTTAAATTGGGAAACGTGCGTAATAAGCGAGTCGTTGCGCATTTCAAGAGAATCTGTTTGCTTTTTGTTTTCCTCATGTTTTAGTGGAAATACACATAAGGTCGTACATGTAATAACCAATGCTACAATGATCCAGCTGAGTGCCTTTAAATAATCTGTTAGTTTTTTATATTCCATTACGCTAATTCATTTGTACAAATCTAGCCGCCTCAAATCTGGAATTAAAACGAAGTTTGTTTATGAGATATAACATTTGGTTATAACTTGAAGTTTTGCCGCAAACAGAATTGCAGAAACT
>NZ_DKSP01000221.1:47359-86469 GCF_002472745.1 Sphingobacterium sp. UBA7253
AGAATTGCAGAAACTGGTTGGGCGTACCGGCAAGGCCTCCATATAAATGGGTAAAATAGAAATAACGTTCTATTGTCAATTGTGGAATATCAACAATGGTCAATAGATTATTTAACACTTCTTTTTGCACTGTATGAATAGATAAAAAAGCAAAGCTGTTGCGACGAGCAAGGTAGCCTTTGATACTCTCTGTTGAAGGCAAGATCATTTCTATCTGTACTTCGGATAGATTAATGCTTTTATCTTTTAGTGCATTCTCAATAATTGTTCGTGTACCTGAGCCCTGCTCGCGTAGTACCAAAGGTAAGCGCGTGATATCGGATAATATTGGATTTTTTAATTGAGCTAATAGTGGGTTTTGGCTATTTGTGACCAGAACTAGCTCATCCTTCATAAAAGGAATGTATTTCAGCGCCCGGTTGTCGGTAGACCCCTCCGTGATACCTAAATCCAATGTTTTGTCGATAAGCTGCTCCTCAATACTGCGGCTATTGGATTGAAAAGACTGGATACGGTTGTTGGGATATTGGGATAGAAAATCGGCAAGCAGAGCAGGTAAAACATATTGGGAGATGGTTGTGCTGGCTCCTAAGACCAGATTTCCTTTTCGCACTTCCTGCAACTCCTGTATTTCTTGGCCCGCCTGATTATACAGATTGATAATCTGTTGGGCATATTTATAGAGAATTTGACCTGAATCGGTTAAATTAAGATTGTTGCCCTTTCTTTCGAAGAGTGGTACGCTAAGTTTCTTCTCTAGTTCTTGGATGTTTTTGCTTACGGCTGGTTGTGAGATGAAAAGGGCCGAAGCCGTTTTGGTGAAATTAAGGTGCTGAGCCGCAGTGTAAAATACAATTAAACGAAAATCAAAATCCATAAAACGATAAAGGGTTATTTCTAAAATTTAAAAATAACCCTTTATCTAATGAAAAACTAAATTATTTGCTTAGTTCCGCGTAATATTTATGAAATAAAGGAATTGTTGATATTCCCATAAGGTAATTCTCAATACCATACTTTTCATTGGGAGAGTGTAGGTTGTCACTATCTAGTCCGAAGCCTAAGAGTACAGTCTTTAAACCCAATACTTCTTCAAAAAGAGCGACGATTGGAATTGAACCACCACCACGCGTTGGGATAGGTTTAACACCAAAGGTGTCATGTAGGGCTTTTTCTGCCGCTTTGTAAGCAACACTGTCGGTCGGTGTGACGACAGGTTCACCACCATGATGAGGTTTAACTTCTACTTTCACATAATCTGGTGCAATAGATTCAAAATGTTTTTTGAAACGCTCCGTAATACGGTGAGAGTTTTGGTTTGGTACAAGACGCATTGAAATTTTTGCATTCGCTTTTGAAGGCAATACTGTTTTGGCGCCTTCACCGATATAACCACCCCAAATACCATTTACTTCTAAGGTTGGGCGAATACCGGTGCGTTCTAATGTTGTGAAACCCTTTTCTCCCCAGATATTTTGGATACCCAGGTCAGTTTTGTATGCTTCAATGTCAAAAGGTGCTTCATTTAATGCTTTACGTTCTTCAGCCGTCAATTCGACAACATCATCATAAAATCCAGGGATAGCGATATGATTATTTTCGTCATGTAATGATGCAATCAGTTTTGCTAATATCGTCGCCGGATTGGCTACTGCTCCACCATATACGCCGGAGTGTAAATCTCTATTAGGCCCTGTAACTTCAACTTCAACATAAGAAAGTCCACGTAAGCCAGTTTCTAACGATGGTTGAGCCATGCTGATCATCGATGTATCGGAAATAACAATAACATCAGCTTTCAGTCTTTCTGTATTTTCTTTAACAAATGTGCCCAAATTGACTGAGCCCACTTCCTCTTCACCCTCAATCATAAATTTGATGTTGCATGCTAATGCATCATTTTTAATCATGTATTCGAAGGCTTTTACATGCATATAAAACTGACCTTTATCATCGGCAGAACCACGTGCATAGATTTTGCCATCACGGACCGTCGGTTCGAAAGGAGGGGTATCCCACAACTCGTATGGATCAGCAGGTTGTACGTCGTAATGACCATATGTCAACACTGTAGGAAGTGCCGGATCGATAATTTTTTCTCCATAAACGATTGGATTACCAGCGGTAGGACAAACTTCTACATTGTCGGCTCCGGCTTCACGCAATTTCTGAGCAACAAATTCAGCAGTTTTTTCAACATCTCCTTTAAATTTAGGATCGGCACTTACTGATGGTAAACGCAATAAATCAAACAACTCATCCAAAAAACGTTGCTTGTTTGCTTCTACATATTCTTTAATGTTTTGCATATTGTTTGTGTTTGAAACAAATTTACACAAATCGAGACATTTAACTCAATTTGTTGTAACCTTTTCGGGAAAGGCTGCGACTAATGTAAAAACTAATTCAAATAATTATGGAAAAGCAATCAGTAGGGGCCATTTTAGGAATCGGACTATTTACATGTATCACGTTGTGTGTTTATTTTATTATGCGGTATCGGAGTGTGGCTGTACAGATTCCAGGTGAAAATAAGAAAAGAGAGTCACTAGATTGGCAAAAGCCCGGGATTTTAGTACTTGGTATAGGAATAGGATTATTCATTGTGGGAATTTTGGACAACTACATGAACACTGATTTGCCAGATTCACTTGCTGTCGCAATTTTGATTATTTCTGCGGGTGTTGCAATGATAATTGCTAACCGATTGGATAAAAAACGCGATATTTAACCCGCCAATGGATGAAATCTATATTCGAAAAGTTCTATCAGGCGATGTGGAATCCTATCGTTATTTTATAAAAACGTATAAGGATATGGCATTTTCTGTCGCTCTTTCTATTGTAAAGGAAGAGCATTTGGCAGAAGATGCCGTTCAGGATGCATTTATAAAATGCTATCAATCGCTGTCTTCCTTTAAAGGGAAATCGAAATTTAGTACATGGTTTTACCGAATTGTTGTGCATGTTGCTTTTAATGCCATTCGTCATAAGAAACTGGAGTTGGTCAATTTTGATCTATCCCACCATGACATGTCGCATGAAGATTCCGTATTGGATGAAATAATCGAACACGAAAGAAAAGAAATGATCAACGATGCACTCACTATTCTGCCCGCTCGCGAGTCTGTTGCATTACGGTTGTTCTATCTCGAAGAACAGTCGATGGATGAAATTAAAGAGATTATGGGCTGGACATTAGCGAATACCAAAGTGATCTTGCACCGGGCCCGTAAAAATATGCAGATCATTTTAAGTCAGTTAATTAAAAAAGCAGAGTATTATGGATAAGGAACAGGAAAAATTCAAAAAAGTTATGCAAATGAGTAAAATAGAAATGCCATTTGACGATTTTGAACAACGTATCATGAACGGTATCGCTGCGCTCGAGAAAGATAAAGAGAGAGCCCTGTCAAATAAAAAGTATGCGATTACATTTTTTCTTCTTGGGACTGTTTGTGGCATGATGTTCAATAATTATCTGATGGCCAAAATTCAAGTTGCAGACATTGCCCCGGATCTTAAAAATTATAGTGAGATTGGTGGCCAGTTATCTTTTGCTGTTTTGATATGCTTTTTCTGTCTTCAGTTGTGGCGTTTGATCAATATGCAAGAGAAGAGGCATTATCAGGTATAGTGAAGATCTTTTGTATGAATACATAGGATCTGAGCTGCTGTAAAAAGGACCTCTTATTTTGCTCGAAAGGGGAACTATGAACCAAAATCCATTTTTTAAGAAATAAAATTAAATTTACTGTAACAAAACATTGGTTTTATCTACTAATGTTATATTGATATTAATTTACTATCCAACAATTTTATGAAAAGAGTTTTACAAATTCTCTTATTTTTCATTTTTGCTATTCCTGGTTTGGCTTTGGGCCAATCCAAGATTGCTGGAAAAATAAGTGATGTAAAGGACCAACTAAAGTTATCAGACGCAACAGTTATGCTGTTGACCGCTAAAGATTCCATATTAACAGGCTTTACGAGATCTGATGAAAATGGTCTGTTTTCCTTAGCCAAGCCCGATACAGGAGCTTACGTGCTGATTGTGAGTTATCCCAAGTATGGCGATTTTTATACAGAGATTCAATCTGGCGTGGATTACTCCAAATTGGCTATTGGCCTAACAAATACAGCCACATTATTACAAGAAGTCATCGTTACTGGACGCATCCCAATTACAATTAAAGGTGATACCACAGAATATGATGCCGGCAGTTTTAAAGTTGAGAAGAATGCCAAGGTTGAAGACCTGTTGAAAGCTTTGCCTGGCATCACGGTTGATGCATCTGGAAAGATTACTGCACAAGGTAAAACAGTCAAAAAAGTATTGGTAGATGGTGAGGAATTTTTCGGTGATGATCCGACACTGGTGACACGAAATATCCGATCGGATATGGTGGATAAAGTTCAGGTATACGAGAAAAAATCCGAGCAGGCAGAGCGAACAGGAGTGGATGACGGTCAGCGTGAGCAAACGATCAATGTAAAGCTAAAAGAAGGCTCTAAAAATGGCATGTTCGGAAAAGCGCTTCTTGGCGGTGGAACCGACGACTATTATATGGGGCAATTGATGTTGAACAAGTTTAAGGGATCGCAGAAAATATCAGTTTATGGGCTTTTCGGTAATAATGGTACCACGAGTATGAACTGGCAGGATGCACAAAAGTATGGTGGTGATTCAGGTGTTTCCTATGGTGATGACGGATCAATGAGCTGGTCTAATTTTACGGATCCTTTTTCTGGACAAGGGGTTATTGGTGTACCTAAGGCTATAAATTCGGGCGTTAACTTCTCGGATAAATTTGATAAGGATAAACATACAGTCAACATTAACTATAAATACGGAAGATTGAGCAGCGATGGAAATGATGAAACGATTACGACCGGTTTGATCAATAACAAATCAGTGAAGAATGTAGATTCTGAAAATGACCAGCATCGTGCGAATCTGAAATATGACCTGAAATTAGATTCGTTAAATCTCTTAACCATACGAGGCGGGGCATCAAGAAAGAATCTTTGGTCAGATAACAAGCGTGAGGCTTATCAGTTCGGCCAAAATGCAGATACAACTATTGCTGAGAATACGCGAGAATTGGTGAAAAATAATATCAACGAGTTCAATTTTAGTACTTATTTTACGCACAAATTCAAGAAAAAAGGACGTTCTTTTACATTTGATGGTCAATGGAAAAGAAATGAGATGAAAGGTACTGGACATTTAAATTCCGACCTGAGAAATTATAGCTTAAAAACAGACTCAACTACAGATCAAAGTAAGGTGCGTAACAATACAAGTGACGTGCTAAGCGCTTCAATTTCTTATACCGAACCTTTATCCAAAATTTGGAATATTGTTGTGGGAACAGGAATTGAGCAAAGTAATAGTAGTTCCATCGTGGAGTCTTTCAATATTGATGGAGCCGGAAATTATACTCAATTGGATCGTCGTTTCAGTAATAACTACGATTTTGATAGAAGCAGCAATAGGTACAAATTGGCTGTAGTTCATACAACTGAAAAATTTAAGTTCACTGTGGCTAATAATTTCAATAATGACAAATTGAAACAGTTCAATAACTATACAAGCGAGGGGATTACAAGAAGTTACTTTACGTATAATCCAAATGTAAGTGCAGGTTATTCCTTTACAAAAACTAAGGGGTTATGGATGAACTATACCGGTAAAAATCAATTACCTTCTTTAAGCCAGATCCAACCGATCTTGGATAACTCAGACCAGATTAATCGCTATTTGGGAAATGAAAACTTAAAACCATCATTTAGAAACTCATTAAATCTGAATTATAATTCGTTCCGTGTGTTGACCGGAAACTATGTTTATGTCGGTGGTAATATCTCTACCGAAAAGAACCCGATTACGCAGAATATTGATACCCTAAAAGGGATTAATACATATACTTGGAATAATGTTGATGGTAAGACAAATACTTCCCTGAATGTGTGGTCCGGAGTTTATTTCAAGCTGAGCAAAAAACTTGGCCTGTCCAACTCGCCACAGTTTTATGTGAATATGAGTGATAATTATAATATGTTCAATCACCAATTGAATAAAGTAAATACGACGAACTTTAATTTTACGTATAATTTCAAGAGAGATACCAAGACAGGTTTAAATTTTGACCTGAATTTTAGTCCACAATATCGTTTGATGAAATCAAGTTTGGAACGCAATACCAACAGTAATGGTTTTGTTTTCGCTTCCAACGGAAGTGTGGAGTATTTTTTCAACAAAACATTTAAGGTTTATACCAATTATACCTACTCCTACGAGGCGGCCACCAAAGCTTTTGATGAGAAGTTTGAGCAGTTTTTGTTGCATCCAGGTGTAAGCAAGAAATTCCTGAAAAATGAATCGTTGGTGTTGGATTTTATGATCAACGATGTTCTTAACCAGAACAAAGGCTTTAGTCGTTCGGCATCGACTTCTGTCTTTACCCAACGTCGATATGATACGATACGCAGATATTATATGCTTAAACTATCATGGGATTTTACAAAAATGTTTTTATAAAATATTAAGCGAAATACAATGTTAAAATATATCTTTTTTCTCTTCTTCTGTTGTTCAGCCTTAGGTCTTAAAGCACAGTATACATTGTTTGGTCGATCGGGAACTATTTCCTACGATAAGACGATGTATATGAAGAATATCGTAAGTAAAAAATTCATCGCTAAGGCCGATGATAACTCAAAACAGTTTTTTGAGCGTATAGTACCGAGATTACCAGAAAGTGCCGTGTTAAAGAAGTCAATGAAATTCAATACTACGGAAACTTTGTTCGAGTCGGTAAAAGACGAGAGCCTGGATGCAGAGATTAAGCAGTATATTATGATGCTTGCGCTAGACTTTGATGCAGCAACACTTTCAAATATGTCCAACCGATCCTTTTTGAGATACAACGATATCGTAGGTGAAAAAATCATCGTTCAGGATTCCATGAAGCGTATCAAATGGAAAATCACAGATGAATACCGTGAGATCGCTGGCTACAATTGCAGAAGAGCCAATGGTATTACCCCGGACTCCATTTATGTCATTGGATACTACTGCAATGAAATTCCTATCAGTGGCGGTCCAGAGTCCATCAATGGTCTTCCGGGAATGATTTTAGGCTTGGTTGTACCTAGTCAGCACGTTTCTTATTTTGCAACAAAAGTTGAACTCAGCAACACAGTTGTGATGGACAAAAAGAAATTTGAGAATACGAAGGTAAAACGAATGACAAGAAAGGCCATGACAGATCAGATTACAGGTGTGCTGTCTCAACACATGAATAAAGAAACTGTTCAATTTATTATGGAACTTGGCAATTTATAAAAATCACAGCATGCTGTTCACATAATATGTTGTGTATTTCTAACTGTTTAGATAAAAAAGCTCTTCTTTTGAAGAGCTTTTTTTATGATTTTTAATTTGTATTATGTTGTTAATCAATGGTTTGTTTTATTTTTTTAATATCTTTTTATTACTTGTATTTTTTTTGAGATAAACTTAAATTAACTGAAACAAAATATTAGTTTTGTGCACGAATTTTATTATTTATATAATTATATACTATCCAAACCATATTATGAAAAGAGTGGGGCAACTACTTTTACTTATTTTATTCTGTTTCTGCGGAATAGTTCATGCTCAATCCCGTATTGAAGGAAAAATCACTGATGTAAAAGATCAGCTTAAGCTGCATAATGCAACAATTATGTTGTTAACAGCTAAAGATTCCATTTTGACCAATTTTGCCCGTTCGGATGAAAATGGTAAGTTCTCTCTTGAGCGGCCTGATACTGGACAATATTTTATCATTGTAACCTATCCGAAATACGGTGAATATTACGCGGAGATCCTGCCAGGGCAGCATTACAGTAACATGTCTATTGGAATGACCAGCAGCGCAACCTTGCTGGAGGAAGTCATTGTTATGGGACGGGTGCCCATTAGTATCAAGGGGGATACAACGGAATATGATGCTGGAAGTTTTAAAGTGGAAAAAAACGCTAAAGTTGAAGATTTGTTGAAAGTCCTACCTGGGATTACCGTCGATGCCTCTGGAAAAATTACTGCCCAAGGAAAAACAGTGAAGAAAATGCTTGTTGACGGGGAGGAGTTCTTTGGTGACGATCCTATTTTAGTAAGCCGGAATATTCGTTCTGATATGGTTGATAAAATTCAGGTCTATGAAAAGAAGTCTGATAAGGCTGAGAAAACAGGGATTGATGATGGTGAACGTACACAGACAATCAACGTGAAGTTAAAAGAGGAGGCTAGACGTGGAATATTCGGCAAAGTGGATGTTGGTGGAGGTAGTGATAAATTCTACGCTGGACAGGGCTTTTTGAACTATTTTAATCAATCGTTTAAAGCTTCGGCTTATTTGATTGCAAGTAATACAGGCAAGAGTGGGCTCAGTTATGAGGAAGTATCAAGCATGGGGGGAGACTACGATAGAGGCGATAATTTTAATGGTGAAGGTATTCCTAAGTCCTTGAATACGGGATTTCTATATTCAGATAAAACCGCTAACAAAAAACATGCTTGGCGGATCGACTATAAGCATATCCGATCCGATGTTGATTTGGATCGCAGCGTGTTCACACGCAATGCGGCACGCGACACGATATTGACTAGCAACAGCAGCACGTTGGCGTCAAATGAAAACAGAAAGCATAATATTGGTTTGAAATATGAATTTAAGGTCGATTCCATGTCGGATTTAACGGTTTGGGCAGGTGCAAACAAAAGGCATGATAATAGTTCTTCAGAGACACAATCAACTACTGTTAATCAATTTGATCAAAAGATCAACGATAACATGCGAAAGTTTAAGAACGATTCTAGGTCAGAACAGTATAATGCCTCAGCACTCTATGTAAGACGTTTTAAAAAGAAAGGCCGTTCGTTATCATTCAACTATTTTACATCGGGCAATAAACAGGATGGTGAGCAAGATTTGTTTTCTAAACTTAGATTTTACAAAGAAGGGAATGCTGAAAGAGATTCGACTCTCGACCAGAAGAAATTTGTTAAAAATAGCTCTTTTTCCACTGGGGGTGAATTTGCTTATTCCGAACCGCTTTCAAAAAAGATTATCCTTTCTTTCGAATATGGATTGAATCTCAACAGAAATAACAACGCAGTTAGGTCTTTCGATAAAAATCAGAATACCGGTACTTTTGATAGACTAGATAGTTTGTATAGCAATGATTTCTTATATAAAACGATAAAAAACACCTATAATTTCGCAATTAATTACAAGCCTCTGGAAAAGCTAGTGGTCAATGTCTCGAATAAGTTCGAAAATAGTAATCTGTCGCAATTAAACCGTATGGAGAATTCGAGACTTTCACGATCATTTTTTGTATATAATCCGGTGGTTGATGTTAATTATGAAATACAAAAAAATAAATCGATCAATTTGGAATATCAGGGTACCAATGGTTTGCCCTCTTTAAATCAGATCCAGCCACTGCGGTCAAATTTGGATCCGCTGAATGAATATTTAGGTAATGAAAATTTGAAACCATCTTACACCAATAATTTGAACCTAAGCTTTAGAACCTATTCTGTATTGGAAGATAAGTTTATAGGTGTCTTTTTAAGTGCATCACGTACAAACAATGCATTGGTGCAAAATACAACGATTGATTCACTGGGTAAAACGACCTTTGTTTGGGGAAATTTGAATCATAATAGCAATAATCAAATTAGCATCAGGCCAATGTTTTATGGCAAGTTATGGAAAAAATTTCAATTGAGACATGGGGGAGGACCATCCGTATCTTTCAGCAACAATTATAACTATGTCAATACTGTTTTGGCGAATGCCAAGGTGCAGCGTTATGGGGTAAATTATGGTCTACAACGATCGACTACCAAAGGCTTGGACTTTGGTATTGAATTGTCCCCAGGCTATCTTATCCAAGATAATTCTATTGGCGCAATGGAGGATAGTAAGGGATTTACGTTTTCATCTGAAGGAAACCTAAAGTACTTTCTTCCGGCTAAATTTATTGTGCGGGCAGATTTTAGTTACAATTATCAGGCTCCTACAGCGGTGTACAGTAAAAAATTTGAACGATTTGTGCTGAGTCCCGCATTATCAAAAAAATTCCGAAAAGATGAAAAGTTGGAATTGACCTTTATGGTTAATGACCTCCTCAAACAGAATGTGGGTTTTGACAGAAGTCAAAACGGGACACTATTGACCGAACGCCGATACAACACAATTAGTAGATATTATATGGTTAAGCTGACTTGGGAAATAAATAAAATGCTCGTAAAATCGAAATAAAATGAAAGATATCAAAAATTTACTCGTCCTATTGCTGTCCCTTTTCTGGGGAGCCACAGCTTTTGGACAATATGCTTATTTTCCTACGCAAGGAACAATTACCTATGACAAAACCGTGTTTCTTAAAAACCTGCTCAAACGTTATGCAACATATGCAAAAGACGAGGATACACGTAGTTCTATCAAAGAAATGATCGGGCAGATTCCCGAAAATCAGGTATTGCAAAAGAAACTGACATTTTCCAATGATGAGGTCCTCTATGAGCATATTGCTGAAGAGTATTCGGATGTTGTTAGCGGACTGATGCGGTCTGGAATTTTTGAGTCAGGGATAAGTGGCTATCAAAATTTGAAGAGTAAAGCATTTAATTCTGTCTTTGAGTTAGGAGGGGAACGGGTTGTCGTGACAGATTCGACGTTAAAGATCAAGTGGAAAATCACGAATGAATACCGTGAAATCGCTGGTTATCCCTGCCGCAGGGCCAATGGACTTGTACTGGATTCCATCTATGTCGTTGCTTTTTATACGGATCAAATCCCTGTTTCGGGAGGTCCTTCGGCCTTTAATGGACTACCGGGGATGATCCTTGGTTTGGCGGTTCCAGAGCTGCATTACAATATGTTTGCAACGAAGGTGGAGTTGGGAGCCGTAAACCCTTCATCGGCAACCTTGTTAAAGAAGAAAGATAAACCCTTGACCAGGCAGCAGGTTTATGATAAACTGAAGGCCTCTTTCGGTGATTACCTGGGTATTAAGATTTACAATTTGGTGATGGCCTGTACATTTCTGTAAAAGCCAACAAAAAAGGCCTTTCATTTGAAAGGCCTTTTTTATGTTTAACTTCGAAAAAACTATTTTCCGTCGTTTTTCTTAGCAGTAACTTCGTTACGAAGTTCTTGTGCTAAGGTTTTGATTTCTTGTAATCCTTTACGTACACGTGTACCAGCTGCAGAATTACCATTGTTGAAGAACTTGTCTGCATCAGCTTCGATAGAAGCTACTAACTCTTTTAATTTTACGTAGTTTTCCATTTTTTTATAATTATAATTTTAGTTTTTATGGTTTTTCCTAAACACTCCTTAAATATACAAAAACGAATCAAATAGAAAATAAATTTCGTTTTTTTTTATCGAAAAAGCTTAAAAAAAACTATTCAACAATCTTAAGTTCGTCAATAATGTTGGTTGCTCCTGCAAATTTATCGATGATAAATAATACATAACGGATATCAACTGAAATTGTACGTTGTAGCTTGTGGTCGAAGATCACATCACCAGCCATAGCTTCGATATTACCATCAAAAGCTAGGCCAATTAATTCGCCGTTGCCATTTATTACTGGTGAACCTGAGTTTCCGCCTGTTATGTCGTTGTCACTTAGGAAGTTCACTGGTAAATATCCTTTCTTGTCGGCATAACGACCGTAGTCCTTATTATTGTACAAATCCATCAAACGTTGTGGTAAATCAAACTCTTCGTCGCCCTTTTTGTACTTCGCAATAGTGCCTTTTAACGTCGTGTAAAAGTTTTTGTCAGCGTCATTACGAGGATCTTGTGGTAGGCCTTTGATCGAACCGTAAGTTAAACGTAACGTACTGTTCGCATCTGGATAGAATTTACCTTTTGGATTCGACGCTAATACCCCAGCGACATATTTACGATAAGCACCTTCAAATTTGTCGTCTTGTGTTTTCCAGCTAGGATCTACTTGACGGTATCTGTTAAGTAAGGCCGAAGAAAGTTTATACAATGGGTCATTGGCTAAAATTTCAGCGTTAGGGTTCTCCAGGTAATTGTTCAAACGTTCAGCAGAAGCGAAGATGCTGTTCTTCACAGATTCTTTGACATAAGCCGTAAAGTCACCATTATTTTTAGCAGCCAATTCTGCAATATATGGTGCAATATTTCCTGCTTTTTTAGCATAAAGATTCAATTCGTCAATCAATACTTGCTCTTCAAGCGGCATGTACATTTTTTCATAACCTGCATCGATGGCAGATTTTAAACGAGGAAGAATAGCATTTCTTCTTGCTTCATCTCCAGCAGTATATACTTCTAAACCTGATCCAATTGTGTTCGGTAAAGCTGCAATTGCACTAGAACGCAACATGCCCATTAAATAGTTGTCATGTCTAGCTTTCTCGTTTGTCGAAGCATAAAATTCGTTGATTGTTTTGATGACATCACCGTATTCTGCTTTGTTTGCAGCTTTATTTGCCCATTTGTCAAATTTAGCTTCATCTTTTGCTTTAGATTCTGCAGTTTTATGTAATGTCAAAGCATCAATCATTCCTTGACGGTTTTTCCAGTAATTAGCTACCTGAGAGTATTTTGAAGCGTAGTTCAATTTTACAGCTTGGTCTTGATCCATAAATTTTTTCATGGCATCCATACCTGTTTTAGAAGCTTCTACCCAAGCTGGATAAGCGAATTTAACATTCTGATTGATTCCTCCAGCGGGCATCCAACGATTGGTACGACCTGGATAGCCTAAGATCATCGCGAAATCTCCTTCTTGAACACCTTTTAAGCTGACAGGTAGGAAATGTTTAGGTTTCAAAGGCACATTATCTTGTGCATACTCTGCTGGATTACCATTTTTATCGGCGTAAACGCGGAAAATTGAGAAATCTCCGGTATGACGTGGCCATTCCCAGTTATCCGTATCACCGCCAAATTTTCCAATGCTATTTGGGGGTGTTCCTACCAAACGGACATCATTGTAATCTTGGTATACAAAATAATAATACTCGTTGCCTTGGTAGAATGATTTTACTTCAACCACATATTTACCATTTTCGCTATTCTCTTTTTGAATTTTGGCAATTTCAGCAGCAATGATTTTTTTTCGTTCATCTTCAGCCATTTTGTTGTTGACCAAACCTAAGATTCGTTTTGAAACATCATCCATGCGCACAAAAAAGCGAACCGACAAAGATTTAGGCTTTAACTCTTCATTTTTGGATTTGGCCCAGAAACCATTTGTTAAATGATCATTTTCTGGTGTAGAAAGTTCAGCAATAGCACCATATCCACAGTGATGGTTGGTGAATACCAAGCCTTGATCAGAAACGATCTCAGCAGTACAGCCACCATTGAATTGTACGATTGCATCTTTTAAGCTAGAGTGGTTAATGCTGTAGATTTCTTCGGCACTTAAGCGAAGCCCTTTTTTCTGCATATCTGACTCATTCAGACGCTTTAGATACATTAAAAACCACATTCCCTCATCGGCAAATGCAGCAAAGCTTGTTGTGATGAACAACAAACACATCCATAATTTTTTCATATCAACCTGATAAAAAGTTTGTTTATACCCTACAAAAATGCTTTAATTCTCTTAAAAACCAAAATATTAGACTTTATAATATGCTTTTTACCAATTTTTATGTCAATTGAAAGTAAATGTGTACCGTATTGGTGGTCAAGGAAAGTCAAATGGACTCTTTTCCTTATCTTTGCAAGATGCAGCAATCATTTGAAAATTTTAAATTCAATAAACAGATCTTAAATGCGATAGCGGAGGCGGGGTATCAACAACCGACAGAGATCCAAGAAAAGGCAATTACTCCAATATTGGCCGGGCAGGATGTGATGGGAATCGCTCAGACGGGAACTGGAAAAACAGCGGCATTCGTTTTGCCGATGCTGATGAAGCTAAAATATGCTCAGGGAAATGATGCGCGTGCGTTGATTTTGACACCAACGAGAGAATTGGCCATGCAGATCGAAGAAAATATTAAGTTGTTTTCTACTTATCTTGATTTGCGTTCAGTGGTACTTTATGGTGGATTAGGACCAAAAACTCAGATAGAAGCACTCGAAAAAGGAGTGGATATTATCGTGGCAACTCCAGGTCGATTTTTAGACTTGTACCTCGAAGGGCACATTGTTGTCAAATCACTCAAATTTTTGGTCTTGGATGAGGCCGATAAGATGATGGATATGGGTTTTATTAGTAAGATCCATCGTGTACTTGAAATTGTGCCACGCAAACGTCAGAACTTATTGTTCTCAGCAACAATGAGTGAGCTTGTTCGCAAAATTGCAGGTGATTTCTTAGCGTTTCCGACCATTATTGAGGTGTCCGAACAAGCTACACCAGCCAAGACGGTAAGTCAGGCGCTATATGTCGTTCCTAACCAAAAGACAAAATTGAATTTACTTCAACATCTCTTGAAAGATGATGAAGCGTTTAGTCGACTGATTGTTTTCTGTAAAACAAAGCAGGTAGCAGATAATGTCTTCCACTTTTTGGAACGTAAATACGGTAAAGATGAGGTTCGTGTTATTCATGCCAATAAAGGTCAGAATACACGTATCAACTCCATCAATGCGTTTAAGGAAGGGAATATTCGTATTTTGGTCGCAACGGATGTGGCGGCGCGAGGGCTTGACGTTTCTAATGTAAGCCATGTGATCAACTTTGAAGTACCTATTGTTATAGAAGATTATGTGCATCGTATTGGACGTACCGGGCGAGCTTTCAATGAGGGGGATGCTATCACGTTCTGTAATGATGCTGAGAAATATTATGTTCGCAAAATCGAAAAATTGATCAAGCAAAGTATTCCTGTCTACGCACTACCAGAGGATGTTTTTATAGAGAAAACACCCTTTCATGAAAAACAGGATATTGCACGAGAGATTGATAATCAAAAGCGGAAAGATGATCCAGATTTCCAAGGTGCTTTTCACGAGAAAAAATACGTTATCAAACAGAAAGAAGTGCGGGAGGCACAACGAGCTTCCGGATTTAAACCAAAAGCAAAAAGTAAAAGTAAGTCTGCAGGCGGAAAATCGGGAGGAACAAATCGTAATTTTAAAAAACGTTAATTTATTGTGCGCTTTACACCACTAAATATCGCTAGTGCATGCCTTGTTGCCTGGTTTGTTATGGAAAACCCCAATGACGAAAAGGCCTTATTTACTTGGGGCGCATTTATCCTATTGTTGTTGATATTGACCGTCATTGATATTGTATTTAGGGTCTTTGTAAAGCCAAATAAAAAAATGTGGTTATTACAATTGGCATTTTTGGTAGTCGTTTGTGTCACCAGTTTAATTGTCAAAGTAACCTTTGGGTAAGAAGTAAAATTAAAAATAAAGACGAGTTAGGTTGTGAATCGATGGCAAATATAGTTCCTGTTTCAAAAAACATAGCTCAATATAAATAGCTCAATAATATTAAAATGAAAAAAGCTGAAATAAAATTACAGGTAGAGTTAGATGAAAACAACGTGCCTGAAAATATCATGTGGTCTTCTACAGATGGAAATAATGCGGAGGAATTACCTGCAAAAGCGATGTTTTTAGCCCTATGGGATTCACATTATAAAAATTCAATGCGTATTGATCTTTGGACTAAAGATATGCCCTACGATGAGATGAAACGTTTTTTCTATGAAACGCTGCAAACATTGGGCGACTCTTTTATCCGTTCTTCAGGCGGTGATCCGATGGCGGAAAAAGTTATTGGCGACTTGCGTGATTACTGTGCGCATTTTGCAGATAAAATGGAAGTTTTAATGCCACAACAATAGTTTTTAACGCTTAACAGAAATTTGACCATGCAATACTTCTTAGTAAAATCTGAACCATTTAAATATAGCTGGGAACAATTTAATAAAGATGGCCGTACATTTTGGGATGGCGTTCGTAATTATCAAGCTAGGAATAATATCAAAGCTATGAAAGAAGGGGATCTGGTTCTGTTCTACCATAGCAATGAAGGAAAAGAAGTTGTGGGGGTGGCCAAAGTCGTCAAGGAATTTTATCAAGATCCGACAACAGATGATGAGCGTTGGGTCGTGGTGGATCTGGCACCTGTAGAGACGCTGAAGAAATCCGTTACGTTGGAAACCATTAAGGCTGATGAACAGTTGCAGGATATCGCCTTGGTCAGACAAGGACGTTTGTCTGTAATGCCTTTGAAGCCAGAAGAATTTGATCGGATTTTAGCGCTTGGCAACGCGTAAGCTAGCGCAAATAAATCGACCCAGTGTATGGGGATATAAAAAAAGGGAAAACGATCGTTTTCCCTTTTTGATTATTTACAAGGTATGTAAGTCATGAACATCAAGCATTAGTTCTTTTGGCTAAAAAGACTGACCAGCGCTTTTAATTTTTTTGCATTTTCAGGCTTTAATTTCCCCGCGAGAATAAGGCGCAGTTCTCTTCGTTGTAATGCATCTTCGTAAGCTTTGTGTTCTATATCTGTTTCCGGAATTAATACAGGCACAGCTTTAGGATTGTTATCCGCATCAACAGCAACAAAGGTATAATAAGCTTCGTTGGTTTTTACACGGGTGCCTTCCGGTAAATTAGACGCGAAAATTTCCATGCGTACTTCCAAAGAACTATTAAACGCACGCGTTACCTGAGCTTGTATCGTGACGACCTCACCAAGTTTAATGGAGCGCTTAAAAGATACATTGTCGACTGATACTGTTACGACGACATTGCTACAGTGTTTTTGAGCAGCAATAGCCGAACAGATATCCATCCAATACAATAAACGGCCACCCATCAAATTCCCAAAAGTATTTGTGTCGTTGGGTAATACCAATTCGTTCATCTCAGTGTATGACTCTCGCGCAAATTTCTCTATCATATCATTATTTGTCATTATCGTCCAAACGTTTTGAATTGATTATCTATGATTGCCAAAGAATCCATAAATGACGTCGGCACATAACCCAATTCAGCGTTAGATCTAGTCAGATCAAAGCCTGTCTGCCGTGGCCTGTTCTCCGCCTGTCCAATGCTGGCAGCACTGATCTCTGAAATCAGTCCTTTGTCTAGTTGCCAGTAGTCTGCAATTTTGTAGACTGCCTCATTGATCGACATTAATTCTGCTCCTGAAATATGAAATATTCCCTGCGCTTTTCTGTCAATAGCGAGTTGGCAAGCATAAGCTAAATCATCCACAAAGGTAGGCATTCTCCATTGGTCATTGACTACTTTTATGGGTTCATTTTGCGACAACTTACTTTTAGCCCATAATACTAGATTCGAACGATTGGGGTCAGCATTGATCCCATATACTAATATCGTGCGAAGGATAGCATAATTACAGTTGGATTGTACAAGCACTTGTTCGGAAGCATATTTACTCTTCCCATATTCACTTTGTGGATTGGGGAGATCTGTTTCATCATAAGGCGCATTTTTTTTGCCATCAAATACAAAGTCCGTGGATAAGTGGATCAGTTGTGTCTGATGTGCAGTACAATAGGAAGCCAGATCGGCTACGAGATCGACGTTAAGCAATTGACATGCTGCTTGATCTGCTTCACAAGCTTCCACACTGGTCATAGCTGCTGTATGTACAATTGCATCAAAAGTTTGTGCAGATAAAAAATCTGTCAGTTTTTCCCGATCCGATAGGTCTACCTGAAAGAAAGCATAATTCACTTGATTCGGGTTACGATTTGGACCCTTTGAAATGGCGACAACATCATATTGGTCATTTTTAGCAAGTAAATCAACGACTTTTTGGCCAAGGAATCCATTGGACCCTGTCACTAGAATTTTTTTCATCAACAATAATTAAATGATATCCAAGCACCTGTTTATAAAGACTCGTTTGCAGGGTCTTAAGTGCGCTGTTTAGTTTATTCGTGTATGTCTACAAACTAATTTACTAATCTCTGTTATAGTATTTGAGCATATAAAAAGCTAGATTATCACATGCTGTTAGACACAAATCCGCCTTTTTTGTTTTAGTTGGTCCATATAAAATCCATTTTACTGGATTGTTTCATGATATTTTCAACTACTGTTTTTTCTAGATCCAAAATGGATTTTAAAGCGTTATAATCGATTTTATCGGCATCATCGGTCGGCATATGATAGTCTGGGTGTCCACCAGTATGGAAAAACAACACCGGTATATTCTTTTTGTAGAATGAAGTTTGGTCAGATCCGCCGTTGCCATCCTTGCTAAGATTAAATTTTATAGGTGCCTGAACATCTTTGAATATAGCTGGCCATTGACTACTTGTTCCATAGCCGATTACAGCAAGGCCATTGCTGGGATTATAACGGCCGATCATATCCATATTGAGCATGGCTGTGATTTTCTCCAATGGTAGGGTAGGGTGTTCCGTAAAATATTTGGAACCAACTAATCCCAATTCTTCCGCTCCGAAAGCAATAAACAACAAGTTGTAGGGTTCTTTTTCATTGTTGCTGCTAAAGTAACGTGCGAGCTCCAATAAACCAGCAGTACCAGAGGCATTATCGTCGGCTCCATTGTGGATTTTGCCTACTCCTAAGGAGTCTTTTGAACTTCCTTGACGACCTGTTCCCAAGTGATCGTAATGTGCGCCTATAACAACTGTTAAGTCTGCACCATTGTCAATAAATCCAATGATATTATCTGCATTGCGAATGCTGTCTGCAACTTTTACTTTCCAGACTTTGGCTTTGAAGGATTGGCGGTACCCTTTTTCACCTTTAGGCTCAAGTTTGTATTTTTTGAATTCCTTTTCAATATAATCTGCAGCTTGAAATACTTCCTTACTGCCCGTTCCCCGTCCCTGCATTTTGTCGTCAGCGAGGTAATAGATATGTTTCTTTAAGTTGGAAACTTCGATCTGTTGTGCCTGTGCTATTTGGATTCCTAGTAGGCCGCAAAATGTCAAAAGTAGGCTAATGTTTTTCATGCTAATAGTAGAGTTTAGATAGTTGTATTGGGTTATATGTACAAAAAAATAAAAGCCTTGGGATTAACAAGGCTTTTAGGGATATTTCGTTAATCTTCAACGATTTCACTGTGGATGCTGGATTTCTCTTCTTTTTCTGTTTTGAAATACCGTTTTTGAAATAACAGGATCAAAACCACCCCAACAGAAATTGCCGAGTCGGCAATGTTGAATACAGGTCGGAAGAAGAGGAACTCTTCACCGCCCCAAAAGGGCACCCAAGAAGGGAAGTTGCCTTGAATTAATGGGAAATAAAGCATATCGACCACTTTTCCGTGCAGGAAGGAAGAATAACCACCACCTGCTGGGAATAAACTTGCTTTATCATACCAGGTACTTTCACTAAAGATGACACCGTAAAAAGCAGAATCGATGATATTTCCTAAGGCACCGGCAAGAATTAGGGCAACATTCAAGATGAAACCACGGTTATACTTATTTTTGATCATGTAATGCAGGCCGTATCCAATACCAGCTACGGCTAAAATACGAAATACCGTCAAAAATAATTTTCCATAATCACCGCCAAATTCCATACCATAGGCCATTCCATTGTTTTCAATAAAATGAATCTGGAAAAATTTGCCCAATACATGGTGGCTTTGTCCAATTGTCATTGTGAGCTTAACCCATATTTTTGACAATTGATCTATTAAAAGTATCGCTACGATGAGCGCGATCGGTTTCGTATAACCCTTCATTGTGTTATAAAAATGGTCTTTGCCTAAGCAAAGACCATATATTTAATGCCTAAAATTAATATTGTTTGTTTTTCGCTTCGATGCTCAACGTTGTATGTGGAACAGCTTTCAAACGTTCTTTTTGAATCAGTTTTCCGGTCTCTCTACAGATACCATACGTTTTGTTCTCGATGCGCACCAACGCTGCTTCTAGGTTGTCGATAAATTTCTTTTGACGAGCAGCCAATTGATTTGTTTGCTCTTTTTCTAAAGTAGCTGAACCGTCTTCCAATGTCTTGTACGTTCCAGCAGTATCGTCGGTACCATTAGCATTACTGTTATTAAGCGTTGCGGTCAACGAGGAAAGCTCTTCTTTTGCTATTCTAAGCTTGTCCAAGATAATATCTTTGAATTCTTGTAATTCTGAATCGCTATAGCGTGTTTTCTCGTTGTTGTTTGCCATAATTTAATTTTTTTGGATTAATGCCTTAAGTTCTTTGCCATCGATCTCGATGGTCTCTCCTTCAGTTAGTGAATCTTCAAATACCAATGAATCGGCCAGAATTTCGGTGCAAATATACGATAAATTTTCGTTGGCAGCATTGACCACTTCTGAAGCAGCTGTTAACTTTACGTTAATTCTATCAGTGACTTCTAATCCTTTATCCTTCCTTAGATTTTGTAGGCGGTTGATCAATTCTCTTGACAAACCTTCTTTTTTCAATTCTTCGGTGATATGTACATCTAATGCTACGGTCAATTTACCTAGATTCGCTACTTGCCATCCTTCAACGTCTTCTGCTATAATTTCTACATCGCTCAGTAAAATCGTATATGGCGTGCCTGCTAGGGCCAATTCGCCTGTTGATTCCAACGTGCTGATTTGATCTATAGTCAACGATTGGATAGACGAAGAAACTAACTTCATATCCTTACCAACTTTCGCGCCAAGAGCTTTGAAATTTGGTTTTATTTTTTTCTTAATAATACCAGTGGTATCTGTAATGAACTCGATATCTTTGATATTGGTCTCAGAAAGTATCAGATCTTTTACTTTCTCTACCTTTTCTTGGAAAGCACTATCAAGTACCGGAACCAAAATTTTGTTTAATGGTTGACGTACATTGATGGAAGTTTTCTTCCGTAAAGAAAGTGTCAGCGATGAGATATCCTGCGCTAAAGCCATGCGTTCTTCCAGATCTTTATCGACTAGACTTTCATTATAAACCGGGAAATTCGCCAGGTGAACAGATTCAACTTGTTCCTTGTTAGTGGCTGAATTCAAATCCAGGAATAATCTATCCGAGAAGAAAGGTGATATTGGGGACATCAATTTCGCAATCGTATCAAGACATGTATAAAGTGTTTGATAGGCCGAAATTTTATCTTCTGTATAATCTCCTTTCCAGAAACGACGACGGCAAAGACGGACATACCAGTTGCTGAGATGTTCATCAACAAAGTTTTGAATAGCGCGCGCGGCCTTTGTAGGCTCGTAATCCGCTAAGTATTCGTCTACCTCCTTGGTCAACGAATTTAACAAGGAGATAATCCAACGGTCAATTTCAGGACGTTTTTCCAAAGCGATATCTGGTTCTGAATACGAGAACTTATCGATATTGGCATACAATGCAAAAAAAGCGTAGGTATTATATAAAGTACCAAAGAATTTACGGCGGACTTCATCCAATCCTTCCATATTGAATTTAAGGTTGTCCCATGGTGCGGCATTGCTGATCATGTACCAGCGTGTTGCATCGGCACTGTATTGATCGATCGTCGAGAATGGATCAACACCATTGCCTAGGCGTTTGGACATCTTATTTCCATTTTTATCCAACACCAAGCCATTGGAAACCACGTTTTTGAAGGAAACCGATTTGTACATCATTGTAGAAATCGCATGTAAGGTGAAAAACCAACCCCGTGTTTGATCAACTCCTTCAGCGATAAAGTCTGCAGGGTATGCATGATCAAATCCAGCTTTAAAAGGAAACTCTTCGCCTTTGGCTAGTTTTTCGTGATCCAATCCCCATTGTGCATAAGGCATTGCGCCTGAATCAAACCATACGTCTATCAGATCAGGTTCGCGGAATAACTTTTGTCCGGCATCAGAAACAAGAACGATATCGTCAACATATGGACGGTGAAGATCCAGTTGCTCGGTGTCGAATTTATCCAAGTAAGCTTTATTTTTCGCTTTTTCATCGTCAGATAAAACGTCTGAGGTCAAAGAAGCTTCCAATAAGGATTTTAATTCAGGTAAGGAGCCGATACAAACTTCTTCATTTTCGTCTTCTGAACGCCAGATAGGAAGTGGAGTTCCCCAGTAACGCGAACGCGAAAGGTTCCAGTCCACCAAGTTTTCTAACCAGTTTCCAAAGCGGCCGGTACCGGTTGCTT
The DNA here is from genome assembly GCF_002472745.1 of Sphingobacterium sp. UBA7253. Lineage (NCBI taxonomy): Bacteria > Pseudomonadati > Bacteroidota > Sphingobacteriia > Sphingobacteriales > Sphingobacteriaceae > Sphingobacterium > Sphingobacterium sp. UBA7253. The sequence continues at coordinate 69,472 of NZ_DKSP01000221.1, forward strand.
CAGGTTTCCAGTTGATGGTTTTATTTAATGCAACCAAATCTTCCTTCACTGCTGTCGTGCGGATAAACCAGCTATCTAATGGATAGTATAGAACAGGTTTGTCTGTACGCCAACAATGTGGATAGGTATGCTCATATTTTTTGACATCGAAAGCTTTGTTGTCCTCTTTTAGTTTGATAGAGATCAACACGTCTGTGGGTTTGAAGTCTTCTTTTGAACGTTCCTCTGTGCTGTAATATTCCTCTTTGACAAATCTTCCGGCAAAATCTGTGATTTCACTTACAAAACGTCCGGTACGGTCAACAGTAGGTACCTCTTTTCCATTTTCATCTTTCACCAAGATGCCCGGTACACCATGTTCTTTTGCTACACGAAAGTCATCCGCACCATAAGTAGGAGCAGCGTGAACGATACCGGTACCGTCTTCAGTCGTAACAAAGTCGCCTGGAATAACGCGGAAAGCATTTTCTTGTAAGTCCTCGTTGGTGATATAAGGCAACAATTGCTCGTAGCGCAAGCCAACAAGTTCTTCGCCTACAAATTCTGCTGCAAGCTCCCAAGGAATTACTTTGTCGCCCAATTTATAGTCTTGGAAGGATGCATTTTCTCCTTCCGCTTTAAAATGTTTGCTGATCAAATCTTTCGCTAACACGACAGATACAGGAGCACCGGTATATTTATTGAAAGTTCGGATCTTAACATAATTTATTTTCTTGCCTACAACCAAAGCTGTGTTGGACGGTAAAGTCCATGGCGTGGTCGTCCAGGCAATGAATGCTACATCCTCCGCATCGTCGTCAACTAATTTTTCTATAGCTGGGTGAAGCTGACTTTTGATCAGTCTAAATTCTGCAACGATGGTGGTATCTTTAACATCTTTATAGGTGCCGGGCTGGTTAAGTTCATGCGAACTCAATCCCGTACCTGCTGCCGGAGAGTAAGGTTGTATCGTATACCCCTTGTACAAAAGACCTTTTTTGTAAAGTTCTTTTAATAAATACCATAAGGTTTCGATGTATTCATTCTTGTAAGTAATATAAGGATGCTCAAGGTCAACCCAATAGCCCATTTTGGTGGTTAGGTCATTCCATACATCGGTATATTTCATTACCTCCTTGCGACAAGCGTCATTATATTGTTCTACAGTAATCTTTTTGCCGATATCCTCTTTTGTGATTCCAAGAGCTTTTTCGACAGCAAGTTCAATGGGCAGACCATGGGTATCCCAGCCGCCTTTTCGTTTCACTTGGTAACCTTTCAAAGTCTTGTAACGACAGAAAATATCCTTAATCGTACGTGCCATCACGTGGTGAATTCCAGGCATTCCATTTGCAGAAGGCGGACCTTCAAAAAATGTATAGGTCTTGCTTTCAGGACGATTATTGATACTTTTTTCGAATATTTTTTCCTGTTCCCAACGGGTCAAAATCTCTTTACCTATCTCGGGTAAATTTAACTGCTTATATTCTTTGTACATCAGACTGTTGTATGCTTCTTTTCTAAAGGTCGCTAATTTAGTGATTTATGATGGAAAATGAAAGAGGGCTTTGTTGTGCTTATATCATTAAATCGAGGTTGAACTTTTTGAAATCTCCCCCTTGATCAACTGGCGAAAATGATGGAAGCATCTGCTACGACAAAGGGACTACCCATGGCAGTCCCTTTGTTATTTCATTCTTGCTGAAATTCAGTTATGCTGAAAAACTGCTTCCGCATCCGCAGGTACTTGTTGCATTGGGATTGTTGAATGTGAAGCCCCTTGCATCGAGTCCCGATTTGAAGTCGATTTCCATACCGGCAAGATATAGGCCATGTGCTTTGTTCATAAAGATGCGAATTCCTTGAATTTCGTATTCGTTATCGCCGTCCTTTTTCTGGTCAAAGCCCAAGATATAACTCATACCGGAACAACCGCCGCCTTCAACACCGACACGTAAACCAAAATCATCAGAGATTTCTTGTTGATCCTTTAATTTATTTAGTTCCTTGATTGCCCCTTCTGTTAAGGAAACAGGAGCAACTGCTGTATGTTCTGTACTCATTGTAATAGTGTTTTAGCCAATCCAATACAAAAATACATTTTTTTAATGGCAAAATGCTTGACCGGAATTTTTTGACATTTTCGAAACATTCAATTCTTCGTACGCTTATTCTGTCCGATAGCACCATAAAATGATCTTGACCTAATTAGGTAATTCGCATAAATAAGGCTGTTTTTCTAAGAATATTTAATAAAATAGGACTTTTTGTCGATATTCTTTATGGAATATGCTATCTTTGAGGCATTAAAATAAACTACAAAATTTACTTTACAACATTTAAAAACAATGGAAAGAGATCAAGCCATTTTTAATTTAATAGCTGATGAGCTTAAACGCCAAGAAGAAGGTATTGAATTAATTGCTTCAGAAAACTTTGTTTCAAAACAAGTGATGGAAGCTGCTGGTTCAGTGTTGACAAATAAATATGCAGAAGGCCTCCCAGGAAAACGTTACTATGGAGGTTGTGAAGTTGTGGATGAGATTGAAACCATCGCAATTGATCGTGCAAAACAATTATTTGGCGCAGAATGGGTAAATGTTCAGCCTCACTCTGGTGCTCAAGCGAATGCGGCTGTTTTTTTGGCGACAATCAAACCTGGTGACAAAATTTTAGGTCTTGATTTATCTCACGGTGGTCACTTGACACACGGTTCACCAGCGAACTTATCTGGTAAGATCTATCAACCATTATTTTATGGTGTAAAAGAAGATACAGGTCTAATTGACTACGAGCAATTGGAAGAAACAGCGCTTCGTGAAAAACCAAAGATGATCATCTGTGGTGCTTCGGCTTATTCTCGTGATTGGGATTATGCGCGCATTCGTAAAGTTGCAGACGAAATAGGTGCTATCGTAATGGCTGATATTTCTCACCCTGCAGGTTTAATCGCTCGTGGTTTATTGAATGATCCACTTCCACATTGCCATATCGTTACGACAACGACACACAAAACGCTTCGTGGCCCACGTGGTGGTATGATTATGGTCGGTAAAGATTTTGAAAATCCATGGGGCATCAAAACACCTAAAGGTGAAATCCGTACAATCACGCAATTATTGGATTTAGCTGTATTCCCAGGTACACAAGGTGGTCCTTTGGAGCATACAATCGCAGCGAAAGCAATAGCTTACGGTGAGGCTTTATCCGATGAGTATATGGAATATATCGTTCAGGTAAAGAAAAATGCAGCTGCATTGGCACAATTCTTTGTGGAAAGAGATTACAAGATCATCTCTGGTGGTACAGACAATCACTTGATGTTGGTGGATCTTCGCAACAAAGATATTTCTGGTAAAGAAGCTGAAGCTGTATTAGGTAAAGCCGGTATTACAACAAATAAAAATATGGTTCCTTTTGATACACGTTCTCCTTTTGTGACTTCAGGTGTACGTTTTGGTACTGCTGCAATTACAACACGTGGTATTAAAGAGAATGAAATTATACAAATTGGCGAGTTGATCGATGAGGCATTGAAAAATGCATCTAACGATGCTCAACTGGATTTGATCCATGGCAAAGTAAGAGCAATGATGGCTGAGTTCCCATTGTATAAATAAGAAATTCCCCTAGGAATAAAAAAAAGCGGAATCACCGATGCGGTGGTTCCGCTTTTTTTTATTCCTACAGCTATTCTCAGCATAACATGTATGGTATAAGCCCGTACCAATTTAACTTATCACGGGAATTATATAATAACCTGAACCGTATTTTATACGGTTCAAATAGGGATTCATCCGAATGAGGTCCCTATTAGGTCCCTATTAACTCCCTATAAAGTTCGGATTGAATAATGCCTCATTGGCGTGTTGTCCTTCTCATGTACAACTGCTGGTTCTAGCTTGTTTCGGAGGGAATGGGAGTATTGCCTTAAGAGCTCGGTTTGGAAATGTGAGGTAGATAACTTATTTTTAAATGTTAAAAAACCTTAAAATAAATTGTAATAATTTGATTACTCATTTATTTTGCGGTAATTTGGTTTTAGATTAATTGATTGTTTTACAATAAGAAAGGATAGTTTATACGGCAAACATTTACATTTTAACACAGAACTGATAATTTATTTGCGAACTGCTAAAAAAGTAAGTGACGTATGAGACTTCTAAAAGGTAAAAGCGATCAAGAGTTGATCCAAATGTATGTCGGTGGCCAAGAGTCCGGTCTAGAGGCATTGTTGAATCGATATAAATCGAAAATATATACTTCTATATATATGAAAGTAAAAGATGAATATCTTGCTGAAGATATTTTCCAGGAGACTTTCATTAAAATCATCAACACATTAAAATCCGGTAAATATAATGAAGAGGGTAAGTTTTTACCTTGGGCTATTCGTATAGCACACAATATGATTGTTGACTTTTTTAGAAAAGCAAAACGTGCTCCAAATATTGTGAATGCTGATGGCTTTGATATTTTTGAGGTGCTCGAATTTAGTGATGAAAGCGCAGAGTCAAAAATGCTCAAACAGCAGGTTGATGTTGATCTTAAGAAAATGATCCAAAAACTTCCGGACGATCAAAAAGAGGTGCTCATTATGCGACATTTTTGTGATATGAGTTTTAAAGATATTGCAGAAATAACCGAAGTAAGTATCAATACTGCTTTGGGAAGGATGCGCTACGCATTGAGTAATTTACGTAAGATGATTGAAGGTACCGATCTTACCCTGCAAATGGGCTATTTATAATAAAGGGGGCATTACAAGACGCCCCTTTTTATTTACATTCTAATTGGGATCAAAGGGAAGTTTAGCTGCTTTTGTATTTTCCCACCGTTTGTTTGTCATTAAGGCAATGCTACAATCCTTTGCGCATCATGCCTTCAAAAGCCATTTCCTTCAATAATCTGCTCCTGATTGAACTTAAAATAACTGCTCGCCTTCAGAAATGACCGATGAGTATACGTATTGAATTCTTGTTAATCAGTGTAAGTGTTTCGTTGGACCGAAGCTGAAAGCGGAGTTATTTGTCCAAATGATGTGGCAATTATGTCATGTGGAGATCAGAAGAACCTGTTCTTTTTGTCAGGTCAAAGACTTTTTTTATCTTAGAAATTTATGCATATACCTTTTTTCAACGATTGGAATAAGGTTTGATAGTCATATTATAACTATAAAACGATTGAATAGCTATGTACTTGATTTTATTTATTGGAATAATGGTGGTAAGCCTAATTGTCCAAACAAGATTCAAAAACAAATTTAAGAAATACTCCGAAATGCCTTTGAGCAACGGGATGTCTGGAGCTGAGATTGCGCAAAAAATGTTAAATGATAACGGTATATATGATGTAAAGGTATTGTCTATCCCAGATCGTTTGGGAGATCACTATAATCCGTCGGATAAAACCGTTAATTTAAGCCCTGAAGTTTACAGTGGTCGCAGTGTTGCAGCTGCAGCGGTAGCGGCACACGAATGTGGTCACGCTGTACAGCACGCCAAAGCCTATAAATGGTTGGGTTTCCGTTCGGCAATGGTACCGATGGTCAATGCGGCTTCCAAAATGACTTCATGGGTATTGATGTTGGGCGTTATGCTGTTTGCTTTTTCTAAAGGTGGTAATCCATGGCTTTTAGCTGTTGGAGTTGGGGCGCTGGCTATTACAACCTTATTTTCTTTTATCACCTTGCCTGTCGAGTTTGATGCGTCGAACCGCGCGCTGGAATGGTTAAACCATGCTGGTGTAACCTATAATGGTGAAGAGCATGACGGTGCAAAAGATGCTTTGAAATGGGCGGCGATGACATATGTTGTAGCAGCGTTAAGTGCGTTGGTGACACTTTTATATTATGCATCGATTTTATTCGGTGGCCGTAGAAGTGATTAAATACGGGTATTGTAACTTTACCCTACAAAAATGCGATTATTTTTTATAGTCGCATTTTTTATGGTGTGTTAATGAGGTTACTATAGACAATTTTTTTAACTTTGCTGTTTATATAGAATAAGATTCAGATTTTATGTTTTCAAATCTTCAAGATAAGTTAGATAGGGCCTTTAAAGTATTAAAAGGACAAGGTAGTATTACCGAGATCAACGTTGCAGAAACGATGAAAGAAATTCGCAAAGCGTTGTTGGATGCCGATGTGAATTATAAAACTGCCAAAACTTTTACCGACGATGTTAAACAAAAAGCTTTAGGCGAAAATGTACTGACAAGTATTTCCCCGGGCCAATTGTTGACGAAGATCATGAATGATGAGTTGACAGCTTTGATGGGCGGATCTGTTACAGAGCTTGAGACTGGAAAAAATCCAACAGTCATTTTAATTGCGGGTTTGAATGGTGCTGGTAAAACAACGTTCTCAGGTAAGTTGGCCTTGTACCTTAAAGATAAAAAGAATAAAAAACCATTATTGGTGGCTGGTGACGTTTACCGTCCTGCAGCGATCGATCAATTGGAAGTGCTCGCGGAACAAGTGGGCGTACCAGTGTATGTGAATCGTGAATCTAACGATCCTATTGCGATTGCCAAAGCCGGTGTGGAAGAAGCAAAACGTAATGGAAATAACGTCGTAATCATCGATACAGCTGGTCGTTTGGCGATCGATGAGCCTTTAATGGTAGAGATTACTGCAGTTAAAGAAGCGACAAAACCAGACGAAATCCTATTTGTTGTGGATTCAATGACTGGTCAAGATGCCGTGAATACGGCTAAAACGTTCAACGACCGTCTGGACTTTACAGGTGTAGTATTGACTAAGTTGGATGGTGATACACGTGGTGGTGCTGCATTGTCGATTAAATCTGTCGTTAATAAACCCATTAAGTTTATTGGTACAGGTGAAAAGATGGATGCATTGGATGTATTCCACCCTGATCGTATGGCATCCCGTATTTTGGGTATGGGTGACGTCGTATCCTTAGTGGAACGTGCGCAGCAACAGTTTGATGAGAAGCAAGCTGCAGAGCTCCAAAAGAAAATCCGTAAGAATAAATTCGATTTCAACGATTTTAAATCCCAGATTCAACAAATCAAGAAAATGGGTAATATGAAAGACCTCATGGGAATGATCCCTGGTGTTGGTAAAGCAATGAAAGATATTGAAGTAGATGACAATGCTTTCAAACCCATTGAAGCGATTATCGATTCCATGACACCTTTTGAACGCGAAAATCCAGATGTCATTGATCAAAAACGTCGTTTACGTATTGCGAAAGGATCAGGTACTGATATTAATGAAGTGAATAAGTTATTGAAACAATTTGGTGATATGCGTAAAGTCATGAAGCAGATGTCTAATCCAGCGATGGCAGCTAAAATGATGCGTAATATGCCCAAAATGCCAGGAAAAATGTAATTTTTAGAGAATAGTTACATCATAAGAAGGGCATCGTTTTATACGATGCCCTATTTTTTTTTCTGAAAGTGTCTAATCTTATTGGCCAGAAAGAATCTTCATTCCGCTTTCATTGCTGTTGGAGTCTGCGAAGTCATGAAGGCTTTGATCATTGTGTTGCCTTTTTGATTAATTTTTTCGTTTCTACTATGCGCTGTACAAGATGAATCTAGGTTACTTGCGGACAGGATACTGCTGGTTGATTCCGTAAAATTCGAACTGTTTTTAAAGAAATAATTCGTAATTTCAAGTTCCTCACCCGAGTGAACGAAATATTTGTTAAATTTGTAATTATTATGGATGACCCCGCGCAATTATCGGAATACGGCAAAATCCTTATCATTCTTCTGATAGGGGCGCTGTTAGTCTGTGCGACCATTTTTCTTGCACGTTTAATCTCTCCGAAAAAGAATAATCCCATCAAATCTGGTACCTACGAATGTGGAGAGGATCCCATTGGTTCTTCTTGGGTTCAGTTTAATCCACGGTTTTATGTGATCGCCCTCGTATTTTTACTTTTTGATGTGGAGCTTATTTTTATTTTTCCATGGGCCACTGTATTTGGACAGTCTGAATATATTGCGGCAGATGGAAGGTGGGGATGGTTTACCATGATTGAAATGGCTATGTTCATTGGTATTTTAATTCTAGGATTGGTTTTTGTCTGGAAAAAGGGCGATTTAGAATGGGTTAAACCAAATGTGTCCTTACCTAAAGTTCCTGTACCTATCCCGGATAGCGCCTATGCAAGCCTGAATAGTAAGACTTATCAGGTGCGTGATTATGCACTGGTTGTAGATGAAACTGTCGCGCACAAAACAACGATAGATGAACAGGTGTCGACACCGAAACCAGCCTTTAAACCTCGATTTAAAAAAACTGAGTAAGCATGAGTTTAGATAGTCAATTGCAGAATAATGGTGTTATTGTTGCCAAATTAGATGATTTGCTGAATTGGGCAAGATTATCTTCAATGTGGCCTATGAGCTTTGGTATTGCTTGCTGTGCCATTGAAATGATGGGGGCAATGGCTTCAACTTACGATTTAGATCGGATGGGCGTATTTCCAAGGCCTTCTCCAAGGCAATCCGACGTGATCATTATTGCTGGAACGGTTACCTTTAAGATGGCCGATCGTATCAAGAAACTATATGAACAGATGCCAGATCCTAAATATGTTATTTCGATGGGCTCTTGTTCCAACTGTGGTGGTCCATATTGGCAGCATGGTTATCATGTGGTCAAGGGGGTGGATCGCATTATCCCTGTGGATGTTTATGTCCAGGGATGTCCACCACGTCCCGAGGCGCTAATTGGTGCTTTTATTGAATTGCAAAAAAAGATAGACAAAGAAAGCTTGTTAGGTGAGCAATTGTTCAGCGGAAAAGCTTAAAAGATAAATTTTATAAGATTTTAAATCAATTATGGCAAAAGATTTTTATGGTGAATTGCAATTGGGTATTCTTGGCGGTGGTCAACTGGGAAGAATGCTCATCCAGGAAGCCATTAATTACAATGTAAATGTTCATGTATTGGACCCGGATAAGAATGCTCCTTGTCGCAAGTTGTGCAATAAATTTGAATGTGGTTCATTGGGCGATTTTGAAACGGTCTATAATTTCGGTAAGGATCTGGACATGATCACGATCGAGATCGAGAAGGTGAATGTAGATGCTTTGGAGAAACTGGAAGGAGAGGGAGTAATTGTATATCCACAATCACGTATCATTCGTCTGATTCAAGATAAAGGTCTACAAAAGCAATTTTTTAAACAAAACGATATACCAACTTCGGCGTTTCAATTGATATCCAATAAGGATAATTTAGTAAATGCCTCATTAAGCTTACCCTATATCCAGAAATTACGTAAGGATGGATATGATGGAAAAGGGGTAAAGAAGATTGTCACCCAGCAGGATATACAAGATGCGTTCGAAGAACCTAGCTTAATTGAAGAATGGGTAGATTTTGAAAAGGAAATTGCGGTCATTGTTGCCCGGAATGATAAGGGGGAGGTGTCTACATTTCCAATGGTGGAAATGGAATTTAATCCTCAGGCTAACTTGGTGGAATTTTTGATTGCGCCGTCTTTGTATGGTGTAGAGATTCAACAACGCGCAGAGGCTATAGCAAAAAAGATTGCCGATGATTTGCAGATCGTGGGTATATTGGCTGTAGAGATGTTCCTAACGAAAAATGGTGATATTTTGGTCAACGAATTGGCTCCGCGCCCTCATAATAGTGGTCACCAGACAATAGAGGGTAATTATGTGTCGCAATTTGCACAGCATTTAAGGGCTATATTCAATCTACCGTTAGGTGATACCAGATGCAGAACGAATGCCGTTATGATTAACCTGTTAGGTGAACCTGGCTATGAAGGATTGGCCAAATATGAGGGAGTAGAAGAGGTGTTGGCAATGGAAGGCGTATATATCCATTTATATGGAAAGAAATATACGAAGCCATTCCGCAAGATGGGCCATGTTTGTATCATCAATGATGATCGGGAGAAAGCGATCTCCAATGCAAGAAAAGTACAAGAAATATTAAAAGTTAAAGCTTAAACAATACTATGTCAGTCAATAATAAGGCCCAGGTAGGCATTATCATGGGAAGCAAATCAGACCTTCCTGTTATGCAGGATGCTATAGATGTGCTCAAAGCCCTTGGGGTGGAATTTGAGGTAACGATCGTCTCAGCACATCGTACACCGCAACGTATGTTTGATTATGCGAAAAATGCAGCTTTTCGTGGTTTGAAAGTTATTATTGCTGGAGCGGGTGGTGCGGCGCATTTGCCAGGAATGGTTGCTTCTATTACACATTTACCTGTGATAGGCGTGCCTGTAAAATCATCAAATTCCATTGATGGATGGGACTCGGTACTTTCTATTCTTCAGATGCCAAATGGTATTCCTGTAGCAACTGTCGCTTTAAATGCGGCGAAGAATGCAGGTATATTGGCGGCTCAGATTCTTGGTACACATGATGAAACAATCAGCAAGAATATCATCGAATTTAAAGAAGAGTTGGCGAGAAAAGTAATCGAGACAGCAGTGGAGGTAGAAGATACCGAATTTTAAGCTGACAATCTGACAAAATAAAAAAGGNNCCTTTTTTATTTTGTCAGATTTGCCTGTACATAATCGTAGCTTTTTTTGAGACTTTCCATCTTATTTGGCATATAGATATTGTCTTGCTCAACAAAAGCATATTTAAGTCCGGCTTTATTCCTTTCTTTGACGATTTCAGGGAAGTTGATGCTTCCGGTCCCCACTTCGGTATACTTGATATCATTGAAGATTTGCTCAATCGGCAATTTCCCATCTTTGGGCCATTCAATAGGATTGGATTTTGTTTTATCCATATCTTTGACATGCCAAAGTTTAAAACGGTTGGGGAATTTTTCAAACAAAGCTATCGGGTTTTTACCCGCTTTTTCTGCCCAGAAAAGGTCTAATTCAAAATCAACCAAATCAGGCTCAGTGAATGCTAACATCACCTCTTCACCCGTCGTATTATTGCCTAGATCCCTAAATTCCCAGAAATGGTTGTGATAAGCAACTTTTAGACCTAATTTTTTAGCCTGTTCACCAGCCTTATTCAATTGCTCTGCAGCATAGAGATAATCGTCTTTTTTCAATGCATTCAGATCAAACATCGGTGTTACAGGAGCAATCACATATTCTTGACCAAGTTCTTTTGCTGCATCAAAATAAACCGCAAGGTCTTCTTTGTCGGTATGAGCTTTACTGAGGTATTTGGACATATCGTAATGGCCTGAATGTGTTTTTAGACCGTTATCATCCAATATTTTCTTCAACTCTTTGTAGGGCAATTTCCAGAACTGTTTGGCTGTAGCATCTATTCCATAGAGCTCAACATGTTTATACCCAATTTTGGCAATTTGTTCCAAAGATCCTTTCGGATCTTTATCCATTAAATCGCGGATGGAATAAAGCTGTACGCCTATATTCTGTAATGGATTGTCGCTGATTGCACCGGCTTTATTTTGACAAGATATAAAGTTGGGCACTAGATAAGCTGCCGAAAGACCTATTCCAGCTTGCTTTAAAAATTGACGGCGAGAATTGTTCATCATATAATTGATTACTTGTTAGTGTACAATGTACAATTATTTGTTCAGAAATCAATGGTGTAACAAGGAATATTTTTGAAGAGTATGTTGATTTTATAAACTATAAAATCTTCGGAGAGCCAAGGTATTGTAGGTCGGTAAGAGTCCGTTTTAAGGGGGGAGTGGGGAGGTCTTCATACCAATAAAAAAGGTCTGAATATTTTTCAGACCTTTTTTCTATTCAAGTAGGAAAACTTAAACAGTCATGATATCTTTTTCTTTCAGTTCAGCCAATTTATCAACTTTTACAATGAATGCATCTGTTAACTTTTGAACTTCACCTTCGGCAGTTTTGATTTCATCTTCTGAAGCACCGTCATTTTTTAATTTTTTGATGGACTCGTTAACATCCTTACGAATATTACGAACACCAATACGGCCTTTTTCAGTTTCTTCTTTTACTTTCTTAACCAAATCACGTCTTCTTTCTTCTGTCAAAGGAGGAATATTCAGACGAATAACGATACCGTCATTTTGTGGGTTGATTCCTAGGTTAGCGTCTGTGATAGCTTTTTCAATTGCGTTGATGAGCGATTTTTCCCAAGGTTGGATAACAATAGTCCGTGCATCAGTTGTATTAATGTTAGCCACTTGTGAAAGTGGAGTGGCGCTGCCATAATAGTCTACTGAAATTCCATCTAACATGGATGGAGAAGCTTTACCCGCACGAATTTTAGTTAATTCGGATTCGGTGTGAGCAACTGCTTTGGACATCTTGTCTTTACAATCGTCCAATTCAATTGAAATTAGTTCGTTCATATAAGATTACGTTTTTTACAGATTTAAATTATTTAACCACAGTTCCGACATGTTCACCATTGGCAAGTTTTAATAAATTGCCTGGTTTGTTCATATCAAATACGATGATCGGTAATTTGTTTTCTTGACAAAGGGTAAAGGCTGTCATATCCATGACATTTAATCCTTTCTCATAAACCTCTGTGAATGATATTTCTTCAAATTTTGTTGCACTAGGATCTTTTTCTGGATCTGCAGTGTAGATACCATCCACGCGGGTTCCTTTCAATACAGCATCGGCATTGATTTCGATTGCACGCAAAGATGCAGCGGTATCCGTTGTGAAATATGGGTTTCCTGTACCAGCTCCGAAAATAACAATACGGCCTTTTTCCAAGTGGCGAACGGCTCTTCTACGAATGAATGGTTCGCAGATTTGCTCCATTTTGATCGCAGTAAGCAAACGTGTCTTTTTCCCAACTTTCTCAAGCGCATCTTGAAGAGCCATGCTGTTGATGACTGTGGCAAGCATGCCCATATAGTCTGCTTGAACACGGTCCATACCTGATTTTTCAGCGCTTAGACCACGGTATATATTACCGCCACCGATAACAATTGCAATTTCTAAACCTTGATCGTGAATTTCTTTGATATCATTAGCGTATTGTGATACACGGTTAATATCGATACCATAGCTTTGGTCACCCATTAAGGATTCACCGCTAAGTTTTAATAAGATACGTTTGTATTTCATAATTGTTTTTTTGGAAATTTTCCAAAGGTCAAAGATAAAATATTTTTTTCATCCCTTAAGCCTTAAAGTGATATTTATTGTGCTTTTATTGTTTGATTAATGACTTCTTGGTAATACTGCTCATACAAAGGCATAATATTAGACAATTGGAATTTTTTTGCATGATTTAATGCCGCTTCCTTAAATTTTTCTAAGCGTTCTCCATCTTCCAAGATATAAATCGCGTTTTTCGCCATATCTTCAACATCACCAACAGCACTGAGAAATCCAGTTACACCATTTTCATTCAGCTCGGGTAAACCTCCGGTATTGGAAGAGATGACTGGAACTTGACAAGCCATGGCTTCTAAAGCCGCAAGACCGAAACTTTCCGAACTTGAAGGCATCAGAAAAAGATCTGATACAGATAATATTTCTTCCACTGCGTCCTGTTTCCCCAAGAAACGGACGTCTTTGCATACATCAAGTTCTCTGGATAACTCCTCCGCATTTCGACGCTCAGGACCGTCACCTACCATTAATAACTTGGAAGGGATGACATCATGGACTTTCTTAAAAATACGAATGACATCTTCTGTATTTTTGACTTTTCTAAAGTTGGAAGTATGGACCAATATGCGTTCATTGCCCGGTGCAATGGCTTTTTTGAAATGTGTCCGATCTTTATTGCTGAACCTGTCCAGATCAATAAAGTTTGGAATCACTTTGATATCGCGCGTAATATCAAAATATTGGAGCGTTTGATCTTTCAGATTCTGTGATACCGCAGTTACGCCATCGGATTGATTGATGGAGAATGTAACAACAGGACTAAAACTCTTGTCTTTACCAACCAGTGTAATATCTGTACCATGTAAGGTCGTTACTACAGGAATATTAATGCCATATGTAGTGAGTAAGATCTGTTTTGCCATAAATGCCGCCGATGCATGTGGAATGGCATAGTGGACGTGAATCAAATCCAACTTTTCAAAACGAACAACATCAACCAGTTTGCTGGCTAATGCAGATTCATAGGGTAGAAAGTCAAAAAGTGGATACTGCGAAACAGCTACCTCATGGTAGTATAGGTTTTCAGAGAAGAAATCCAGACGTGCGGGTTGTCGGTAGGTGATAAAATGGATCTCATGTCCATTAGCGGCCAAAGCCTTTCCTAGTTCGGTTGCAACAACACCACTTCCACCAAAGGTGGGATAACAAACAATTCCTATTTTCATTTGCGTAATTATGTCTGAGCGTATATTTTTAACGGCATTCCGTTATACGCGCTGTTTAATTTGTGTTTAAAGGTTCCAAGGAACCTAATGTTAGTATTCTGCGTGTTGTCGTCCAAGACATGTGATGTCTATCACATATAAACTATTTTTATTCATAAGGCATCGACGAAGTTATTTACCTTAACAATTGTCTTTTTAAATTATTTCATGCTAACATGAAAAATTGATAACGCTTATTCCTGAATTTTGTGTTGCAAATTTCGTCTATTTATGCGTAAAATAACAAAAACCAATTGCCATAGTTTTGTGAATTTTTTGATTGGTTAAAAAGCACTATCTTTAAATAGACATTAAATCGGTATATGGATAACTTTATAAGTGATATTTCAGGACAGCAATTTCCTTCGGAGCAACGCATTTTGGGGGCTTCAATCCGACAACCTATTTTTAAGCTGATAAAAAAGGAATATCCAAGTTTTAGTAAGGACAAGTATATCGCCGCAAGCGAGTTGACACGATTTAAGGAAACTTATATCTCCGAATTTCTGAAAGATGAGTCGGGGCAATTAAGTCAATTGGATCAGCAGGTAATCAATAGCTTTAAGGAAAATAAAGTAATCAGCGCAAGTCTGGACGGAGATGATAAGGAGTCAGTCAGCGTAGGAGATCGGGTTGCAGATAAAGTGGCTGAGTTTGGTGGAAGCTGGACCTTTATTATTTCCTTTATCTTATTTTTGATTGTTTGGATTGCAGCCAATATCTTTTGGTTAAATAATAAAGGCTTTGACCCGTATCCCTTTATTTTACTTAACTTGATTTTGTCCTGTGTGGCGGCCTTGCAGGCTCCGGTTATTATGATGAGTCAAAACAGACAGGAAGATAAGGATCGTGAACGCGCAAGAAATGACTATATGGTCAACTTGAAGGCTGAACTCGAAATCAGGGAATTACATGAAAAAATAGATCATCTCATTATCCGCAAAGAACAAGAACTTGTCGAAGTACAACGGGATCAAGTGGAAAAATTGAGCTTTCTATTAAAAAAGATGGAAAAAATAGAAGAAGCATTTAAAAATAAATGAATTTAGAAGGAGTAATAGGAGACCTTACGTTTAGGTTTTCCAGGTCGGGTGGAGCAGGTGGACAACATGTAAACAAGGTGTCATCGAAAGTATTGCTGCAGTGGGATGTTGCGCTATCGACAGCTGTTTCTGCTGAGGAAAAAGCAATGGTGTTCACCGCATTGGCAAATCGTATAAATAAAGAAGGAATACTGCAATTGGAATGCGATATCGACCGGTCGCAGGTCCGCAATAAAGAAATCGCAATCGATCGCTTTAAGCGTATATTGACGGCCGCACTTGTGCCAGCAAAACCTCGTAAGAAAACCAAAACTCCGTATTCGAGTGTTCTCAAAAGGCTGGATCGAAAGAAACAACAATCTCAATTGAAAGCTTCAAGGAAAAAGAATTTCGATGAATAAATATGACAATATTCCGTATTGACAAAAAATAATAAGTTGATTATCAGTCTATTGGTTTTTAAACTAATTTATTAGTTGTTAAACTATGTTTTTAGTTATAACTTGTCTATTGATTTATTATTCAGGTATTTAATTTATTCTTGAGGAGTTATGGAGGATTTTAAAGAGTTAACGAAAGCTGAAGAGCAGATTATGCAAGAGCTCTGGGAGATGGGCCGTGGCTTTGTCAAAGAGATTATTGATCGACTTTCGGAACCGAAACCTGCTTACAATACGGTCTCGACCATCGTTCGTATTCTTGAAACGAAGGGCTTTGTAACGCATGAATCCTTTGGTAAAAGTCATCAATATTTACCAAAGATTTCAAAAGAGGAATATAAGAAAGGTATTACAGGTAAGTTATTAACCAATTATTTTGATAATTCGCCCAAAAGTATGCTCTCTTATTTTCTGGAAGAGAACAGGTTGGACATCAAAGAACTTGATGACATCTTGTCCATCATCGAACGTAATAAATAACAACCAATACTCTTTTATAAACTTTTGATTATGATTTACTTATTGATTGTCAATATTTCATTGATTATCAGTTTTGTGCTCTACAAACTGATTTTTAGAAAACTTACTTTTTTTCAATGGAATCGGATCTATCTGATTGGAATGGTTGCATTTTCTTTACTAGCTCCCGTGGGTATTTTTATTGAATTGCCCAAGACAGAGATGATTTCCAATCATATTCCACAGGTCGATTTAGGAACATATATGGATGTCGAAATCGGGAGTCCGATCGAAGAAAAACCTCTTTTTCTATTGGATATTCTTACCAAGATCTATTGGATAGGAGTGGCCGTCGCCTTTTTTTTCCTGGCGGTGCGTATCAGGCAACTTGTTCGGGTAATGCGCTCTTCTCCCGAATACCTGAGTTTTTCTTTTTTTAATAGGATTGTGATTGGAAAATCGATTAAAAACAAGGAGAATATTGCATGGCATGAGCAGGTCCATACTGCCCAGGGGCATTCCTACGATTTGGTGTTGATTGAGCTGCTGAAAATTTTTAATTGGTTCAATCCTGTTGTGTATTTCTTTCAAAAGGAAATAAGGTTTCAACACGAGTATATTGTAGATGAAATATGCTCGACCGATAAAGTGGCTTATGCAGAAATGCTGGTTGCTCATGCATTACGTACAGATCAATTGGCTTTTTCACATGAGTTTTCCAATCATTCTTTTTTAAAGCAGCGCATCACGATGTTATTTAAAGTTATTGACCTATCCTTTTGCTAAA
>NZ_DKSP01000249.1:0-43110 GCF_002472745.1 Sphingobacterium sp. UBA7253
ACAGAAATCCAATCCTAAAATTTATTTAGGACAGATGTGACACAAAGAAAAATATTATAAAACTAACAAATAGAATGGCACAGATATTGAACATAGTTTGTTATACTTGAGAAAGTATACTTTTCATAAATTTAGGTTAATAATTGGTTAGGTTAAACACTTGAAGTTCCCCACTTCAAGTGTTTTTTTTAGCAAAAACTCAATCGAAGTAACATCAAATCCACTTCCCCCATCTTTTTTTAATTAGGACACTTTCCTTCATTAAAAGGTATATTAAAAATTTAAAACAATACATTGTATTACTATGTATTTTGTTATATATTTACTTCCATGAACAAAGAATTTATTGACAAATGGATTTCACAGCTAAAAAAAGGAAGTCTTTCTTTTGTTGTATTAGGTATTCTTGCCTATGATCAGGAATACTATGGCTATGATCTTATCCAGGAGGTCAAGAAGAAAACGGCCATTGATATTGCTGAAGGAACTTTATACCCCTTATTGATCCGTTTAAAAAACGAAGGCCTGGTCGAATCGAAATGGGTACCTCAGGAAACTGGGATTCCAAGAAAATATTACAAAATAACAAAGGAAGGCCAAAGTACTTTCTTAGAGATGAGAACGTACTGGACAAGCTTAAACCAACATTTAACCACTTTGACGCATGCATTATAACCAGATACCCTTTACAAATAGATTCTCAGCTCGGCTATATCAAGACTACATGTCAACAGCAACGGCTCTTGTAAAAAAATTAGCCTTGGAGCAAAGACAGGATATATTATGTGAAATCAATAGCCACATATTTGAGGCATTGCAACAGCAGCTTCCCCCACAGTTAATCCATGACGCCATGCCTAGTCAGCTCCAAGAAATCTTAGATAAACTCGGGTTACCAGAGACTTTTATCAAGGAAATGATTTTGTCAACGTCGATTGCCCCGTCAATAAAATCTCCTCGTAAATCCGTATCCTTATTACGGGTACCTATCATGCTCACACAAGGGATCGTAAACATGATTTATTATATCATCTATACCCTTATGCTCATCGCCGTATTTCTAGTCGTGGCCAAATTTATTGATCCTCAGGGAGTCGGATTCTTCTATGCGCCCAACAAGTTTTTCATATTCGGCAAACTTATTTTACAGCATGAAGAAGCCCTGCGTTACGAACAATTGGGCAATTATTTCATTCCGGCATTTCTATTTATCATCAGTGGACTTTACTATTCCTCCACGTTAATTTTGAAACTCAAAAAATCTATTCCCCATAAATTATGAAAAGAACCACAGTGTTATTGTTCCTCTTAGGAACCCTATCAAGCCCTATTCTCAAAGCCCAGGAATTCACAGCTGTTCGCATGGATAGCCTGATGTCCGTCATGGATAAAAATAATGTCTGGATGGGCAGTATTGCAATCAGCAAAGGCGATCAATTACTCTATCAAAAGGCAATTGGATATGCAGATGTAGCGCAGAAAAAGAAAGCGAACATAAATACGCGTTATGGCATAGGTTCAATCTCCAAAACTTTCACAGCAACACTTGTACTAAAAACAGTTGAGCTCGGAAAACTGAAGTTAGACGAACCAATATCTGCATTCTTTAAAGATATTCCAGACGCTGGAAAAATCACCGTTCGCCAATTGTTAAATCATAGCAGCGGATTACACAATATCACGGATGACAACGATTATTTGACATGGAATACTAAACCACAGACAGAGAAAGAACTTGTTGAACGCATCGTCAAAGGCGGAGCCGACTTTGCTCCCAGCAGTAAACATGCATATAGTAATTCAAACTACATTCTACTTACCTATATCTTAGACAAAGTTTGGAAAAAAGACTATGCTTTTTTATTGAAAGAATACATCTGTAAGCCATTAAACTTGCAAGAGACAACCTTTGGCCGTCCACAAAATAACAGCAGGGATGTTAGCGAATCTTATCGATTCACTCACGAATGGACCCTTGAACTACACACGGACAATTCTGTTCCGCTTGGAGCCGGAGCCGTTTGGTCAACTCCGGCAGATCTGGGCAAATTTTTCAATGGTTTATTTAGCCATAAAATAATCAATGCTGCAAGCCTGGAAGAGATGAAAAAAATAGATCAGGGCTATGGATTGGGTTTATTCCAATTACCATTCTATGAACATATAGGCTTTGGCCACACAGGTGGTATAGATGGATACTCCTCGGTAGCTGGTCATTTTGATGATGGTAATTATAATGTCGCTATCATTAGCAATGCCAACAATTATAATAATAATGAAATATTAAAGTTCAGCCTTGGCGAACTTTATAAAAAACCTTTTCCACTTCCTGATCTTGCGGAAATACAATTGACAGAGGAAGAAATTTCAAGCCTCGTCGGCGAATACAAAAGCGAACAGCCTCCTATTCAGATAAATATTACGAGAGAGGGCAACAAGGTGCTGGGTCAAGTTGTCGGTCAGCCGGCATTTCAACTGAAACCCAAGGATAGAAATACGCTGGTCCAACCGCAATTTGGCGTAAAAATAGTTTTCGAACGTAGCGAAAACAAAATGACACTCTACCAAAATGGGCATACTCTTGTATTGAAGAAATAAGGAGATACTGCGGTTAACTAATGTAAAGATTCATGGCCTTTATTTGGCACTATCTTACATTTTTCATTAGGTAGTTATGAAGTTTATATCGACATCCTCAATGAGGACCGAGGCCCGCGTCATCACGCAGTATCGCTAAAAGAGCAGCGGTTGAACTAAACCGCTGCTCTTTCAATTACGGTGTTTTACAGTTTTTCCAAATAGAAATCATCACCATACACCGTACCGTTCAAGGGTTTATAGAAATAGACCGTAGCAGTAGTATTATTGGCTCCAGTTGTAAAAGTTACCGAATTATTGGAGTAGCTGGTCGTACCTATAGTCGCATCGATCGCAGTTCCCCCATAATTTTTGACACCAATACTGACCGACTGGCCAGCTGCAGACACTTTGGCGTAGCCACCGAACCGATAAGTCGTATTTGGCGTTAAACCGGTCAGGTATTGTTCAATGGATGTCTCTCCGCCTGTTTCGCGGATACATTTGGTTCCTGTCCGGGCATCGGTGGAAACAACCGATGATCCACCGCCCCATGTTGTCCATGGATAGATGACACCGCTTTCGAAATCGCCATTACTAAATAAAGGCAGCTTATATACACGTACGTAATCCACCTGCATACTAAAGGGCAAGTCAGCATTTGTGATCGCCCCTGGCCATCCCGCTCCACCAGCCTGATTTAGAATCAGATAAAAAGGAACATCAAATGGCCATTGCTGCGTCCCCCCACCGGAAACTCTTGCGTAGGTATACTGCAATACATTGTTGATGTAAAATCGAATGTCGTTCGGACTCCAGATCATTGTATATAGATTGTAATCTGTCGTATTATAGGTGGCAGATTTCGATGCTGTGCTCCCACCATTTGCATTGGTAACTGAGCCATTATGGATCGTATGGTACATCACACTTTCGTTGTTGACATGCTCCATAATGTCAATTTCACCACAGCTAGGCCAGCCGCCATACGCTGTAGCGGGTTCGGGCATCATCCAAATAGCAGGCCATGAACCTCTTCCTTGTGTAAATTTAGCCCTCACTTCAACTTTTCCATAAGTCATACTAAATTTCCCCATCGACTTAACTCCTCCAGCATGATAAGCAACAGGATCTCCGGCTACAACGGCATTATCCATACGCAATACGAGATTGCTCCCATCTTGGGAGGCATAAGCTGGCAAGGAGGTCATATACTTATTCCATGCGACAGTGCCCCTGTCAGCATAAGACCATTTTGTGGAATCAAATCCCCCACTACTATTAAACTCATCCGACCAGATCAATTCGTAATCTGTTGTCGCTACGGTAGTCGCATTTAATAGCTTAGTCGAGGCCTTCGCCTTACTCACTTCCTGAATCGGATTTTTTGTTGCTGTAGAGTCTTTTTTGCAGGCAAAAATAGACAGGCTAGTTGCGATTAGGCTCAGCACCAGCCAAAATTTGGTTTTTCTCATTTAGTTTTGGATTATTGGTTTTATTTAAGTTTATATCGTCATTTGACAGCTTGTGGAGCAAGCTGCATAATAATCGAAGATTCATTTTTTTCTTTCATTCCTTCCTGTTTTAACCAAAAGGAAGAAATGAAAGAAAATGCATATTATATCGATAACACAATGTGCCCGATTACTTAAAATTTACGGGCAAAAAGACAATTTTGCTGTAATTTTCTTTTTCAAATAAAACGCCGAGTTTATTTTTATTTAAAAGTACTAAATCGGAATAAGCGGCATAATCCCCTTTCACACCCTCCGGCGCTTTGGCCACAACCTGATTAAAATACCATGTTTTGCCCTGATCATTACTTAATCGAACGGTTAGATTGTCTCTTCTATCGGTTGATGCAGCATTACACACAGCCAATATATATTTTCCTTTCTTTTGCCAGGAAAGCACTGAACCCTGGTTGACCGGATCGGGTAAGTTTTTATCATAATAGGTTGTATCCCAAGTAACCCCACCATCATTTGAATAAGACACAATCCTCGATTTGACATTACCTTGCTGATTACGGGAATTCATATACAGCCCTGTATGCGATATCTGCGCAGCCATTGTCTCATTTGATCCCTCAAATTTCACGCTTGCCCCTATCTTGAATGTCTTTCCATGATCGTCCGAGTAATACGAATGCGCAAAATAGTCCTTGCCATTTTCTTTCGGATTTCCTTCAGAATGGTTAGCAGGAATATAAATACGTCCTCTAAACTTACCAGAATCAAATTGTAAAGCATGTCCGGGCGTATTTGCGTAAGTCCGCCAGTCTTCCTTAAAAATATATTGTGCATTTACGGATGGTTGATTGGGACGATGCGTCTCAAGCGTTATGTTTTCTGGATTAGACCAGGTCTTACCACCGTCGGTCGAACTAATTGACCAACATTCTCGCAAACCATTTCCTTTACGGACTTCTCCCTCATGATTATTACCCGTATTATAAAAAAGAAACAGGCGTCCTTTCGGATATGCCGGATCCAATAGATCCACTACCGGAGCTGGATTTCCGACCTGCAAATTATCATTGTCAACAGCAACTTGCAATGGGCCCCATGTTTTTCCATTATCCTGACTAATTTTATAAACAATATCTACATTACCAAAATCGCCGGCATGATCCACCCTACCTTCTGCAAAAGCAATTAACCGTCCGCTTTTATCCTTTACAATAGCAGGTATGCGGTAGCTTTTATAGCCATCTTCGCCTGAAACAAATACATTCACTTCCTGAGCGTGGCAAATTCCTGCCAACAGTGCAAATACCAACACTGTCCCTAATTTCTTCATATCTATATAAGTTTTATTGTTACTCCTATTTAAAAAATTCATCTGTGTTAATACAATGCGATCGGTTATTTATTACTCCCTTTCAATCGGTAGGCAAGTAAACATCCATTTTAGTGGATTTTGCCAATCTCTCCCATTTAATTCTCCCACAGGAAGTTTCACCACAACTGTATTCCAGCCTTTCTCCAGCAGAACAATGCTTGGACTTCGGTAGCTGTAACCTTCATCAACCAATGGGAGCTCCAAATTTCCTTTTTGGCCAGCATGTTGCCAATTCGGTGGAAGCACTTCACGCCCGTTCACCCAAATTTTGCTCATTCTATCGTCCCAGGTTCCCAAATTTGGTGAATCACTGGCATATGAACGGGAGAGGTCGTTAAAACCGATCCAAAAACTTTGGTTTCCCCCTTTTTCACTCCATACTTTGCTCACAGCATATACGGTACTATTTTCAAGCGGCCGATCAATAGCCCCTTTTACCACATCAGCCCACCAATGGCGTAATACGATAGTCCCACCACAAAACTCACCGATCTTTTTTAAATTTGTAAATTTTCCTGTCGCTTCATTTTTTAAGACCATGCTCAGATCACCTTTATTTTCCACAGGCCCATACAACATCCATTTTTGCCCACTTTGTGCGTAATACGGAAAAATAAGATCTTTAAAATACAATCTTTTATGTTGGAGCAAACGCTTTTCAAATTCAGCAAATTGCGTTAATCCCTTTACATCCGTTTTGATATTACTACGCCATTCAAAATCTCCTCCTCCTCGCCAGCTTCGTTCCGCAAAAGTCAGCAAAGCCGGGTAAACAGCATTCTGATGGAATACATCACGTTCATGATGGACTGCACGATCGGGCCAGGAACATAACGTCGCACCCATTAACTTTTCATTTTCTGACGATTGACCACCTAATTCCCTATAGAACAAGGTCGTCACCGTTTCCAAAGGATCCATATGATTGATATACAAATGCTTTGAATCAATCACTTCAAAAGGTGAGTCATTGGTAATAGCCTGTGGCCCACCCATCCAAAACTGGCGGATTGTGTGTGCCTGCAAATTACCACCAGGCTCCCAGCCGATGGTTTTTAGACCTAAGTCCTCCGTCCATTTTGTCATCATCGGCAAAAATGCTTGGTTGTGAATTTTCACCTCATCCCCCCCAATATGCAGATAAGGTAGCCCGGGATAGGTGATCGCAAATTCCTTCACCAGTTCTTTGATGATCGCTATGCCGCTATCGCTCTGCATATCGGTTTTAAAATTACGGCGAAATGCTGCGGAATGCCCTGGCATATCAATTTCGGGTACGAGCTGAATATGACGATCACGACAATACCGGATCAGCTGCTGCATATCGTCGACTGTATAATACTTTCCCTTCCAACGCTCCATATTTGCCGAGTCGGTCAAACCGGGATATTTTTTGCTGATCAGTCGCCATGCAATATCCTCGGTGAAATGAAAGTGAAAAATATTCAGCTTATACCGCGCCATCATATCGATCTGCTCCTTCAACACCTGCATAGACTGAAAATTTCTTCCCACGTCTACCAAGTAGCCACGCCAACGAAAAGATGGATAATCTGTAATGACGCAATACGGCAACTTACCATCGCTGCCTCCCAGTTGACGCAAAGTTTGCAGAGCATAGAAACCCCCTTTACTCGCTCGGGCTTCAATGTTTACTCCCCTTTTATCTATAACGATGCGATAGCCTTCCATAGAAGACGAGGGAAGTTTCATTTCTTTATTGCAACTAATCGTTATAGCTATATTTTCCTTGCTATCGAAGTCTATGCGCCTTACATCCCAATCGCTTAGCAGCGCTGTCAAAGTTTGTCTATCTGTAGTTGACACTGCTCCTTTGGTGCGTACACACACAATATGTTTGACCTGGTAATACCCGGTTTTCCAGGTAACAGACTGCGGCATGGGAAGCAAAGGTCTGATAGTTTCGGACATACCATATAGCGGAGAGATCATCATGACAATCATCATCAGCCTTTGGAGGAACTTAGTTGTCGCTACAGTTTGTCGCCTCATGTTATCCCTTAATCGTGTTAAATTCCTTTAGTATTTTCATACAATACCACTCTTGACGAGGGAGATGGAATGGTCCTTTAAATAAATTACCTTTTGCCGTCTGCGCAATCTTCCCATCACGATGCAGATAGCCATACCATTCACCATTGATTTTATCATGAAAATGATCGTAGGCATACTGATTGATCTGCTGATGCCAACTTTTATATTTCTCATTTCCGGTCATTAGGTAAGCGAGTAATGTTGCTATAATCGTTTCATTCTGCGGCCACCAAAACTTCATATCCTGCCAGTATTCTTGTACCGGCTTTCCATAGACATCCCGAAAGTATAGTATACCACCATATTCTGTATCCCAGCCGCGCTCCCACATATAATCCAACATACGACAGCCCAGGTCAATCAGATGCGGATCGTTCGCCCGATATTTCGCTTCATGCAAGATAAACCACGCTCCTTCGATGGCATGTCCAGGGTTGAGTGTACGCCCGTCAATATGATCAACAATTTCACCTTCAGGACCAACCTGTTCCATCACACAGCGGATGTCATCTTTTACAAAATCACGTTCAATCTGCGCGATAAAATTACTGATAACGAAATCACAGCGTGGATCTCCAATTGTTTCGCGAATTTGCTGTGCTGTATTGATCATAATCATCGGCACACCGATCCCTTTCATTGGTCTGGTCTGTTCGTATTTTGGTTCCACCAATCTTTCTCCCTGTGCATAAGCTAGACAAATTCCAAACAGCTCACGTGCTTCCGCAGCAATATCAGTATCTCCCGTCGCTTTTGCATAGGCTGCAAAGGCGATTGCCGCAAAAGTCTCTGAAAAGAAATAACGACGCATACGAATTGGGTTACCGATGCGGTCTACATGAAAATACATTTTGCCGTTTGCATCAAAACAATGTTTCTTCAAAAATTCATAGCCTATCCGGGCCCCTTCCAGCCATTCCTCTTTTTGCTCAACCGTGTTGTAAAGTGTGGCCAGCAACCAGCATGCCCTTCCCTGTATCCAGACGGCTTTATCTGTATCAATCAAAGCCCCATCATGATCACGCATAAATAGGTAGCCGCCACATTCATGGTCAATCGATCGTGGAAACCAAAATGGTACAGTGTCTTTTAAAAGCTGATCACGATAAAAAACTTCCAACTCCTTCAAGTAATCAGTGTCTATTATATTTGCGGTATCTTTTATACTTGTCTGTTTCATCTGTTCTAGTTTTTGTGTCAATTTATTTATGTTTAGTTGATCGTCTTATGTTTAGTTGATCGTCAAATCAAAAGTGGACACTGGCGTTCCAATTTCATTTTGAAGATTTGCCCTGCTAAAAGGTTCATATCCATACAGGATTCTACTGATTCCGAAACTTGGTTTAACGATTTCGACGACATTGCCCGATAGGATATTTGCATTTACATCAGAAATTTCCCCCTTATTGTCCATTACCTGAAAACCTTTCACAGGCGCATTCCCCGGGGTTATTAATTTTATACAATGATCAAATGTCAATAACAGCTTATCATCACGAAGCGCATACCTGACCAGATCAGGATGATCTGCATTCAATTCAACACCATATACATGTTTACGCACTAAATTTGCCAACCTTCGGCCTACCACAATCTTTTCACGGGGATGTACATCCAAAGAATCACCTACATCGATCGTTACGGCCATGTATGTACCAGCAATGGCTTTCTCCAGTAAGCGTTGTGAGTTTCTAAAATCACCCCATGAAGGTCTATCTATACTTGTGAGCTGAACAAAGAAAAAAGGTAGATCTTGGTGAAAACTCTTCCGCCAGGAGGAAATCAATGTTTTAAAAAGACGTTCGTGAAGTTCTATATTATGCGCATTGCTCTCACCTTGATACCACAGTATACCTTTCAATCCTGTGCTCAACCATTTGCTGACACCCGCTTCAAAATTGTAAGCTGGTTGATACGGATGGCGTTGATTTTTCACCTTTGAAACTGCTAGATTTTGACTGGCGCGCTCACGGCAGAAATCCTGCAGGAAATCTGATTTTTGCCAGTTGTGAATATAAGAGGCAAGCAAATCGTCGTTTTCCAATGATTTTCGATCAATCCATGATTCGGTATTAGACCCACCTACCGATAGATCAATAATACCAATGGGAATATGCTGTTCGCTGGCGATCTGCTGGGCAAATGAATAAGCAACAGCTGAGAATTGCGCGGCCTCCGCCCCGGTAGCTTGCCGCCAGGCACCGCTGAAAAAGGACAAATCGTTTACTTTCCTTAAGGTCGCGGTATCCCATGCAACAGCATTGGTCTCCACAAGGCTGCGGCATTTAAAAAGGCGCACATTCTTTAAGTGCGGTGCATCTTTGATCAGCTCTTCGCCCTTTGTGGCTCCACGAAGTTGAAAAGCCATATTTGATTGTCCCGAAGCAAGGTATACATCGCCAAAAAGAATATTTTTCAACACTATTTTCTGCTTGCCCGAACGCACTGTTATTTCATAAGGTCCTCCGGCTTCCATTTTAGGCAACTTTATTTCCCAGAAGCCTTCGGGATTGACTTGGGTCTTATAGTTTTTCTTATTAAATGCAAGAGTGATCACATCGGCGGCAGTACCTTTACCATAGATGCTATTTTCCCAATTACGCTGGAGCACCATATCCGAACCGATGGTTTCGGCCACTTGCAAATCTTGGAGAACAGGGATCAATACATGCGCGACCTGTTCAGCAATCAATGCAGCTCCTTCCCTGTTCGGATGCAAGTAATCGTCAAAAAGATCAATCCGATACCGCAGTGGGCTGTTCAGATCGATCAGTCCCACTTGGTTATTTTTTGCTATCTGCGGTATAAGCACCTGAATTTGATCATACCAATCGCGTGTCCCGGATAAGAAGCGCGGATGACCACTAAAAATAGGAGTCAATCGACAGATGTAAATTTGTGCTTTGGGATTAACGGATCGTATGGAGTCAATCAGAGTCGCGTAATCCGATGCAAAGGAGTTCTTATAATTTGGCCAGTTTCTCGGATCAGTATCATTGAGTCCCAGGTGTATAATGGCAACATCAGGTTTATAATCCAAGGCTTTTCTGTATTCTTCCGTTTTATAATAAGGTCTATGCCCCTTACGTAAAAGTGTGGCCCCTGAATGACCAAAATTCCTCACTTCAAACCGCTGACCCAGCAAAGCCTGAAGCTGGCCCGGATAAGAGTCCTCTTTAGAATTTCCGAGCCCATAACCAAAGGTTACGGAGTTACCGATACAAGCTACTTTTGTCCGGGGTTGTCCCACTGCAATGGAGATGGAGACCATCAAACCTAAAAGTAGACCTCCTTTTTTTGAAATATAGGTATGCAGCGTGCTGATTAAGGATTTCATTTTCATCATCTATTCATTCAGGAAATAAAAGCGATTACTTCTCCGTTGTTTTGGGTTTGAGAAACAGGAGTTGCAAGAGTAGCGCTAGCAGTACCGCTGCCCCTAATAGTGCAAAGCCTAACCCAAAATGACCTTCATCCTTAAATTTCCCTAACCATTGCGTAATTACTGCTCCAGCAAACACGCCCACCATATTCATAAAACCATAAGCGGTTGCGCGCAATTTTTTAGGAACAACCTGACATAGGATAGGCATATTGTTGGCGTCGAATATGCCGAATCCAATTCCAAAACAGACTGCGGCTCCAACCACCGCAGGTAAGGTCTGGCCTAATCCCAAAAACAATAAAGCTGGTATGGTTAATCCAAGCCCAATTGCACTGGTATAAATGCGGCCGCGGATATGCTTTTGTACCCATCGGTCACTTAGTATTCCGCCGACGATAACTCCAATAAATGATGAGATCGCGATTGTGATGGTCGACAATGGACCAGCTTTGGCCATTGGAATATTCAGGCTATCGGCAAACAAGGTTGGCAACCAATTTTTGATGGCCCAGCCGGGTAAGCTTGGAGCCGCAAAATAAAATAATAGAATCCAAAACGCCACATTGGAAAATAGCAACAATAAACTTTTGGGAAGAGACAATCGTCCTTCCGAAGCAGGCTCCTCGAGGGATGGCTCATGTTTCTTCTCCACAAGCAAGATCGCTAATAGGACCGCATAACATATTCCGATAATTCCAAACCAATGAAAAGCGGTATGCCATCCTTTTGAAGCGGCCAATGTAGCACCAAAACCACCCAAGGCCTGACCTGTATAGAGTCCGGTCATATGTAAGCCAATCGCTAACGATCGATTTTTTCCGGTATGGTAATCCGCGATCAGCGAAAGAGCTGTGGGGATATACAATGCTTCACTAAATCCCATAATCGCCCGTAAAACCAATAGCATTGCATAATCGTGCGCCATCCCCATGCCATACGTTACGGCCGACCACACAAAAAGACTGCCTACGATCAGCCATTTTCTATTACTGCGATCGGCAACGATACCGGCTATAGGACTCATGATACCATAGATGTAAAGAAAAACGGCCATCAATACACCAAAAGTCTCGGCACGCTGCAGCTGTGGAATATCGACCTGCATGGCTTCACGCATAGTTGATAGCATCTGCCGATCCATATAATTCAGCAGAGCTACCCCCCAAAGGAGGGCTACAACGAGCCATGGGTAAAAAGATTTATGTCGTAAAGAAGAGATCATTTCAAGTTTATCAGGTTTATATTGAGTTCTTTATATCTTATTTTTTCAATCCTATTTCTTAGAAAATGTGGCTACTAAAATCTCCGGAGTACGAACGCCTGCCTTAATTTCGCCACTGGGCAAGATGATCATGTCGCCCCAAACAACAGCTGTCGTGGTTACAGGTCCATCCGACGGCAAATCCCCCATCCGCTTCCATTCCGCCGATTTCAGATCATAACGCCATACTGCTCTGCCAAAACCGGGATGATTGATTTGCAATTTATTCTTGGCATCAATCAATTTCTGTCGCCGTGATGGATTTGTTTCCTTTTTAGCATCAAAGATCAGCGCTTCCACCTGATGAAAGGTATTGCCCCGATCTGCACTCAACAACCATATTCCTTGGTCGGGCAATACACAAGCTGTTCCTGCTGCAGCAGGGAAAGGAATGTCGGTCCGTTTGGACCAAGTACTACCACCATCGGTTGAGCACCACAGTTCATGGTATAATGTTGAAGGGCTCTCTGGATGAGCCTTTCTTCCACCAAGCAGATAAAGGCCATTTTGACTATCAGACAACAATTGCAAATGGGAGACTGCATAGGGTAATTTCCCCACACAGACCCATCCTTTTTCAAGATGTGCTAAATCCAATTTTAACACTTGATCCGATACAGCATCAGGCCTTTCACCACCGGCAATAAAAAGTTTATTTCCATGAACTACCGCTCCCATATTAGCCAATGGAAATGGGAGGTTCGGAAAGTCTGACACCGTAATTTTCTTGGTAGAGCCATCATATTTAATCATTCTACAGGCGGCTGTTTTTCCATCAGGAGTCTCTCCACCGATAACCAGCAATCCATCGGGTAGACTTAGGCTGGCACCATAAGCAACCGCTATAGGAAGACTGTCCTGGGCTATTAAGCTCAGTCGTCCCCCTTTTTTTCCGTAAATAAAAACATCTTTTTGGATCTCTTTCGCCCCACCTTCCCAAGGGGGTAAATGCGGGAAATTCGCCCCACCAGCAACCAGGAGACAATCGCCTGTGACACCAGCTATTGGTCCTGCCATACCAATATGCCCCTTTCCATCTTGCATAGCTGGCAATGTAATGCCTTTATGCCATTCCAATCGACCACCCTGTGCATGAACAGCACCTGTAAACAGTATTCCCACAATAACTCCCATCCAATGTTGTTTTGTCATATCTATTTATTCTTGAACCTACAGTTCAGCCTGTAATTTCCCTCTCGATG
The DNA here is from genome assembly GCF_002472745.1 of Sphingobacterium sp. UBA7253. Classification (NCBI taxonomy): domain Bacteria; kingdom Pseudomonadati; phylum Bacteroidota; class Sphingobacteriia; order Sphingobacteriales; family Sphingobacteriaceae; genus Sphingobacterium; species Sphingobacterium sp. UBA7253. Next base: position 13,325 of record NZ_DKSP01000249.1, read on the forward strand.
TAAGCACTCATGATACCCATCTCGAGAGGGAGATCTATTTTACTGTGCACAAAACGTCTGAAAATTAAGTTTGTTCACATCACTCTCAAAGAGTTCAAATTGCTCCGCAGAAATATTCTTTACGGGTAGTCTAAATGCTCCGCAGTCAAGGCCAATCAATTTCATATACGATTTTCCTACTGAAATACCACCATACTTTCCTAACAATGTGATCATATCGATAGATTGCTGCTGCAAAGCATTAGCTTTTTCAAGATCTCCCCGGTCATAAGCCTCTATAAGCTCAAGATATAAAGGTGCAGCGTAGTTATAGGTACTTCCGACAGCTCCTTTGTTACCCAATACCAAAGCGGACAGCATATTCTCATCTCTTCCCCATAACATATCATACTTCCGATCTGCATAATTCAGACAGCTTAGAAAATCCATAAAATCTTCGTGCGTATATTTGATTCCCTTAAAATTTGGTATTACGCCATCAATTTTCTTCAACAGGTCGATCATCTGGAAGTTTCCACCGGTCAATACCGGGATATGATAATAATAGAAAGCCGTATTCGGGGCTGCACTAGCAATTTCGACACAACATTTTGCCAATTGTTCCACATTAGCAGGTTTGAAATAAGATGGTGAAGTAAATGAAACAACATCTACCCCTGCTTGCTCGGCCAGCCTAGCCAATTGTTGGCATTCTTTGATATTCGTTCCGCCAAGAAGCATCATGAGTGTAAATGCATTATCCTCTTTCGTTAATCTGGCCCAAGCAGTCATGACCGCAACTTTTTCCTCAAAAGTCAACGACACCCCTTCTCCGGTAGAGCCACAAATAAAGGCACCCGTTACCCGATTGCGCTTTAACATCGCATAGTATTGCGGAATCAGCTCAAGATTCAATTCTCCGTTTTCATCGAAAGGAGTAAATGGCGCTGCAATTAATCCTGAGATTTTTTGGTCTAGCATATGGTATTTTATATAAATAGTTAACAATATCCTGCCTCAGATCCTCGCATAGCGTTGAGACAGGCTATTCGTTTTTAGGTTCCCTTGTAACCCGGATTTTGCTGATCATTTAATTTAGGATCTGCAGTAAGTGTCCCCAAGTCTATTGGCCATAAGATTTTATGCTTCTGACCATCAATGTTGTTCAATACGCCGACTAAGTTTAAATCTTTACGAAATAACAAAGGCTTTCCAGTGACATCCTGCATGCGTCGCAAATCGAACCATCGCTTGCCCTCGGACACAAATTCTTTCGTACGTTCATAGAAGATCGCTAATTCGTTTGCCTCAAAACTGCCATTTATAAACAAAGGCGCTTTTCCAGCATAGGCGCGGTTACGCACAGCCATGATTTCAGCAGTTGGATCCTCGCCCAATTTATTCTTAATTTCCGCCAACAATAGATAAGCTTCGGATAAGCGATAAACAGGATAATCATCGGTATAGTTACGAACACCGTCTATCAAAGTTCCCAAGAATTTTCTAAATACTACTGCAGATGTATTTCCTTTATTAAAATTCAGAAATGTTGCATTTGCCCTTGTATCAGCTTTTTCATACAATCTATAGAGATCCATTTTATACTCATAACGGATCAAACCTGTAGCCCCGGTCTGAAGAGGATCTTTTGGAATTGCCAGTCCATTATCATCTACATAACCAGTAATATCATCACTTGCTGCATAAATGAAATTACTGAAAAATGAAGTTGCTTCTCCATTTAGGTAACGAAGTACAAAGATCATCTCAGAATTACCTTTCATCGCTGGTACACTGGCAGATTTAAAGGCTTCTGCAAAATTGCTGACGAGCGTATATTTAGGAATTACTTCTTCTATCGCGGCTTTCGCGAGTTTTAATTCCGCAAGACTATTCTCTGGGGCCTTTCCATCCATATCAACTTTGGCCGACCATAAGTACACCTCTGTTTTCAACATTTTTGTTGCTGCCAAAGACCATTGTGCTTTTTGATTTTTAGTCTCATAATTTCCTGAAAACGATTTTTCCGATTTATCAACTTCCGATTTGATAAAGTCTAAGGTTTCTTTTTCCGTTTCTGTTCGCGCTTTGTATGCCTCTTCCGCTGAGGTCGGGGTATTAATTGCGGCTTGTGGTTCTGTCACCAAAGGCACCCGGCCATAGGTTCTAAACAGATAGAAATAATAAAAAGCACGCAGTCCGTAGGCTTGCCCCAAATAATAGCCCTTTTGCACATCTGTCAAATAATCAGCTTTCTCTACCTGATAAATAAAATTATTAACCTGAAAAATTGGCGCGTACAATCCAGCCCAGCCCGATATGCCAGGAGAACTTTCACGAATATCCTGTGTAATTATCCCTGCTGAGTTCAATGATGCTGTTCCTGTAAAACTGGTACCATCTCTTAAGGTTCCCCCACGCAGTTCACCCAAATTCCATAGGTTTTGCTGTTGGCCACGCAATTGAGTATGAAGCCCCAGCATGGCTCCAGCGACCTGCTCATTGCTTTTCCAGAAACTCCCACTGGCAAAGTAATCCTCGGGACTAAGGTCTAGGTCAATTTCTTTACAAGAAGAAAACAGAAAAACTACAAGACCTATATATATAAATATCTTTTTCATAATTTGGAATTAAAATGTTAATTGAAGCCCAAGTATAAATGTTTTAGGAAGAGGGTACCCACCGCCATTTTGCCCAACACTTCCACTTTCAGGGGAGAACAACGTATTTTTTGACCAATAGTGTAAGTTTTGGCCTGTCGCGGAGATGCTTAAATCTTCCATTTTTAATCGGTTAGCAATGGATTTTGGCAATCGATAAGACACATTGATCTCTCTAAATGCCAGATAATTCCCCTTATTATAAAACATACTACTTTCCCGACTGGTATTATTTTTAAATAATTGATCAGCCCAATAATAAGTCGGATATTTTGCGTTTGGATTTTCAGGTGTCCATGTATCAAATACACTTGTTGTCGTATTGAATGTTCCCTGCATCATTCCAAGAAACCAAGCTCTCGGTCCATCATAAGCAACATATCCCAATGCATAATCAAAACGGGTACTCAAACTAATATTCTTCCAGCGTAAAGCAGCCCCAAAACCGCCCGTCCATCTCGGTACTGTATTTCCCATATACACCCTATCATAAGAATTGATTATACCATCCCCATTTACATCCTTCCACATAACATCGCCTAAAGCTAATGGATAGTATAAATTCTTCTCACTGCTGGACATCGCATTATAGACATCAGGATGTACCAATGTACGCGCACCGATCAGATCCTTCAATTGCAAGGCATAGCTATCCAACTGTTCTTTTGTCCGAATGATCCCGATGGCTTCATAAGCATAAGCAACATTCGGGTCTTGTCCCTCCTGATTCCCCCCTACCCAAACGAGTTCTTTGGATTTTGGATCATAAACCTGTAAACCGCCTTGCCTGTTATTTTCAACACCATTAAATGGTAGTTTTAAGATTTTGTTTTTATTGTAGGCCGTATTCCAGTTAAAGCTCAAATCCCAGTCTTTTCTCCGTAGAATTTGATAATTCACCCCAATCTCGACTCCCTGATTCTGCATATCGCCATTGTTGGTCGTAATTGTGGTAAAACCGGCTGAAGATGGTAATGATAGGCTTGCGATCTTATCTTTAGTTGTTCGATGATAATAGGCAAGACTCAAATCAATCTTATTTAAGATTCTGGATTCAAGTCCTACTTCTTTTGTAATCAGACTTTCCCATTTGAGGTTTGGAATTGAAAGCGTAGACATTGTGTACCCCACTTGCCCATCATACTTGTTTGTGCCATATGAACCTTGAAGTGTATAAGATCCGATTCCACTGACATTACCATTTCCCCCATAACTAGCGCGTAATTTTAACGTATTTACGATTTTATCAGTCCCTAAATAATCCTTCAAGAAATCTTCATGATGTAGTGCCCAACCGATTGAAACTCCAGGAAAGGTTCCCCATCGATTATTTAGCAATGTCGAATAACCATCTCTACGTGCAGTCAATGTCAAAAGGTATTTTTCTTTATAGTCATAGTTTACGCGTCCAAAATAGGACATGATACGTTGTCGATCATGGTATGAATCGATACTTCTTTTATTGGCATCTGGACTCGTTAATCCAAGATCCATAAAGTCGTCTGTGGGAGCCCCACTTCCAGCCGCTGTAAATCCATTGTTATAAGTATCAAAAAATTCAGAACCCAACATAGCGTCGATATGATGCGAACTCGCGATTTCAGTTCTGTAATTTAAAACGGCATTATAGGTTTGATTATATATTTTATCATAGGAAGCCGAGGAATTTCTTGTGCGAACATAATTTCCTGGGCTGGCTAGATAGTCTCTATTAAAGGACTCCGAAGTAGATTGGTTGAAAAACCAGTTACCACTTACACGTAAGCTAAGGTTCTCTAAAAAATTAATTGTAAAAGCTTGGGTAAGCGTAAGCTTCTGATTTAGGTTTTTACGAATGAACTTATCGTCATTTACCACAGGATTCCCATCTTGATAATCTCGACCAACGAGTAGATCACCATTGGCGTTCGTACCACGCATTGTTGGAGGAGCCCCCAATGCCCGCGTCATATAGTTTCCTTCTCCGTTAATAGCGTCACGCCATTTTGTATACGCGAAATTCACACCTGATAATGAATGTAGCCAAGGCTTAACTTTATATTCACCATTCAATACAAAAGTTGTACGATCATAAAAAGTATTGATTGGCATCCCTTTCTCATTATATTTCCCCACGCTTCCATAATATTTACCTTTATCGTTCCCACCTTGCAATGCGATATTGTAATCTTGCGTCAAACTAGCATCACGAAGTGCGTATTTAGCATAGTCAAAATCCTTAAAAATTAATTCTTTTCCTGTTACAGGATCAATCATAGTCTGCCATCCCTGTTGCAACAATTCACGATTGGTATCATCGAGCAACATGGTACTCCACACTGCATTGCTCGTAAGATTGCCATCTAAGATATTTCCCTTATCATCCTTATATTTATTCCCCGTACCAAAGGGCCCCACACTCGTCAATTGATTCAACTGGGACGGTTGATATTGCCCCGATACCTGAACACCTTTTCTACTCCAGTTTAAGTAATCTTTGGCACTCAGGAAATCAAAAGGGTTGTTCAATTTATTGACACCAACTTTAGACGACAATGTAATATTGGAAACACCTTCTTTTCCCCTTTTTGTGGTTATCAATATTACACCGTTTGCAGCTCTAGCACCATAAATAGCTGTAGCAGAAGCATCTTTTAAGACATCTATTGATTCGATATCATTTTGATTAATGTCATTAAATCCATTTCTAATCAACCCATCAACAATGACCAATGGGGTACCACCGCCGCCATAGGTAGTTCCGCCACGAAGCACAACTGTGGGTACAGCTCCCGGTCTTCCTGAAGTTTGCTGGACCCGAATACCCGGTATTGTACCCGCCAAAGCAGAAGCTGGGTTCGAACGAACTCCAGTTTCAAGCACTTTTTTATCCAAGCTGCTAACAGACCCCGTTAAATTCGCCTTTTTCATTTTTCCATATCCAACCACCACAACTTCATCCATTTGCTCAACCTTGGACTCGAGTTTGATATCCAATTGATTTAATTGTCCAACTTTTACTTCATATGGTCTATACCCCGTAGACGTGATGACTAAAATAGTATTGGGATTGGTACTGATTGAGAAAGTCCCATCAGCATTTGTCTGCAAAGATTGGTTGGATCCTTTGACTTTTACAGTCACGTTGCCGAGCAACTCCCCTGTCTTTGCATCGGTAATTTTTCCCCGCACCGCATGGTCTTGTGCCTGGGCTAAAAGCAAATTGCCCATCAAAACAGACAGCGTGAGAAGGGTTCGTAATTTTAGGTTTGAATACATATTGGTTTGTATTAAGTATTACATATATACAAATATATAAATTACTAAATGTAAAAAACAAATTTAAATCAAATTATGTATAACATATTAATCACTTTTATTAATTATCTTTGTCTTAATGCGCCTAATGCGCGATATGTAATATATATGGAACCGAATTCTTCGCTGATAGAACATCTTAATACAATTGATACCTCTTCACTAGTAGACCGTGCTGAAAAAGAAATCATCAATCTTTTTGTCAACCAAGGCTTAAAGGTTGGAGATGCTTTACCTAAGGAAATTGAATTGGCCGAAACCCTTGGTGTAAGTCGTACAGTAGTTCGCGAAGCTATGTTGCGGTTACGTATGGTCGGATTGATCGAATCAAAAAAACATCGTGGGGCCGTTCTAACAAGTCCAGATCTCATAAAACCGCTACGCAAATCACTTTACCCAACCATTATGGAAAACAAGACCTTACAGGATCTTTTTGAAATGCGCATGGTGCTGGAGGTGGGTATGGCGGATATTCTTTTTGAACATATACAGGAAAAAGACATTGAGGAGCTGGAAGCGATCGTTGCCAAGGAACCTATAAATGCAGATAATACAATTTTCGACATTGAAACTGAAGTAGCCTTTCACGGTAAGCTTTATGAAATCACTGGAAATACGATTCTCAAAGATTTCCAGAACATGCTGTTACCTGTTTTTCAATATGTCCATAGCAGCGGCTTACTGACTAGTCCCAGTTCATCGAAAAGCTTTATTTCACACCGAGGCCTAGTTGATATATTGAAGGTCGGCAATGCCGAGGTTTTTCGAAATGCCATGCGCAAGCATCTTGACAATCATTATCAGCGACTCTTTTTATATAAGAAATCTATTGGATAATCTGTTTAACATGATTGATTTACAACACTATAAAAAAGCCCAATCATATGATTGGGCTTTTTCTTTAAAGCATCTCCACTTAATCCTTTTACTTGGTTATCGTACAATTTGACACTTTGTTATTCAGACAGCAACAGTACAATGATTCCATGCGGAGGAAGAATGAATTTTGTATTCTGACCAAGGTTTCCTTCATCGCGATGAAGCCATAAATCTCTGACGCGATTTTTTGGAGACAAATTCAGCGCTTTAATATCCAGTTTAAACATCGTTTCTTTGTCCGACCGATTAAGAATTGCAAATGCTTTATGCTTTGGATCTGCCAGATCTTTTTTCCAGACTTCTACCTCACCCGCTTTATGAACGACTTGTGCTTGTTTAAAAGCCTTATCCTGATTCAGAGCTATGAGCTCTTTGTTAGTCAATATAGAAAGTGTCTGTTTCGAGATTTTCCGAAGGTCGTTTCCAGCCATCAAAGGTGAATTCAACATACACCACATCGAGAAATGCGTTTTATCCTCTTCATGAGTCATTCCATTACCCACTTGAAGCATATCCATATCATTATAATGCCCCGGAGAGCTATAGGGATAAAGATTACGATTGAGATCAATAATATGCAACACTGAAGCAAAATTTGGTTGTATATCTTGCGAGATACGCCAGGAATCCACTTGTTTAATTGCCCAGTCACCCGGGAATTGCCAGCGGCAAAGATTAAAGCCTACATCTAGGCGAACAGCCTTCACTGCCGTTATTATTTTTGTATATTGTTCGCGATCATCTAGCTTCATTTCCAATCCACCACACCAATCCACTTTGATGAAATCAAAATTCCACTCTTTAAAAAATAACTGCGCGTCTTGGTCTTCATGTCCATACATCCCTACCCCGATGCCTTTTGGGTCTTTGTCCCAGATAGAACCACAGGTATTTTTTCCACCTTCCGAATACAATCCCGCTTTTAATCCCTTAGAATGAATATAATCGGATAGGGCCCGCATTCCACCGGGAAATTTTGAACGGTCTTCGTAAAGTTTTCCCGCTTGGTCACGCCCCCCGAAATACCCGTCATCCACATTGACATAACTGTATCCCGCATCGTGCAAGCCAGTCGCGACCATGGCATCTGCCTGTTCCCGAATCAACTTTTCATCAATATGGATCCGAAAGCTATTCCAGCTGCTCCAACCCATTATTGGTGGTTTTGCCTCTTGACACAACCCTTTTAGACTCCAAGCGCCTACTAAAGCCCTCAAAAGTATACCCTTAAATAACAACTTAAATCCCATAATTGTAGTATAAAAAAAGATCTGATCTATCCTTTGTTTTTATTTTAATCTGCATCAAAAATACATAGAGACAATGATATGAAAAAGTAAATTCAATCACTCAATTATTTTATGTAATACATAATAATCCTTATCTTAGTCAGCGTTATCACCATCGTGAAATTTACACTATTTTCAAATAGCATAGCTTAAAAAAGCTTGATACATTCAATTTAAACCAAAAAACACAATGAAACTCAGCATCTTTTTATTTGCCGTAATCGCAACACTTCTCTATAAAAATGCTTCTGCACAAAAAATGCCTAATATCATCATCATTATTTCCGATGATCATGCCTATCAAGCAATCGGTGCCTATGGTTCGAAATACGGGAAAACACCACAAATAGACCGCATCGCTGATCAGGGTGCACTATTTAAAAATGCCTTCGTCAACAATTCCATCTGCGGACCATCCAGAGCGACATTATTAACGGGTAAATACAGCCATAAAAATGGATTCAAAGACAATGAAACTTCTGAATTCGACTTTAGTCAGGATCTTTTTGTGAAACAGCTGCAAAACGTAGGTTACAATACCGCTTGGGTGGGTAAAATTCACTTAGGAGACAAACTGCAGGGTTTCAACTATTATGACATTCTTGTTGGGCAGGGAACCTATTTTAATCCAGATTTTATCAGCAAAGAGGGCCGCAAACGCGCTGAAGGGTATGTATCTGATATCGTAACCGAAAAAGCTATTAATTGGCTCGATACGGTAGACGCTGATAAGCCATTTTGTCTAGTCATCGGTCATAAAGCCACACACCGTACCTGGATGCCAGATCCAAAGGACTTCGGCACCTACGATACTGTAAATTTCACCTTACCCGCTACTTTCTACGACAATTACCAAAGTAGGTCGGCAGCAGCATTGCAGGAAATGTCCATTGACAAGGACATGAAAATGGGCTACGATCTCAAAATGTTCAATTCGTTCGAAGACATGATGGCCGACGGTAACTTCAAGCGGATGAACCAAGCTCAAAAGGATAGCTATATCGCCTATTACCGGCCCATTTATGAACAACTAAAGCAAGGTAATTTGACGGGCAAGCAACTTGCAGAATGGAAGTTCAGACGTTATATGATTGATTATCTCAATACTGCCCAATCTATGGACCGCAATATAGGGAAAGTACTAGATTATCTGGATCAAAAACCACTCAGTGAAAATACAATTGTAATCTATCTTTCAGACCAAGGTTTTTATATGGGTGAGCATGGTTGGTTCGACAAACGTTGGATGTATGAGGAATCTTTTCGTACCCCAATGGTCATGCGGTACCCAGCCCTATTACGCTCAAAATCAACCATAAACGCCAAAATTGTCAACGCTGATATAGCTCCCACGCTATTGGAGTTAGCTGCTATCAAAAAACCGAAAGACATGCAAGGTGAATCTTTTGTACATGTCCTGAAAAATAACAAAGAGGAACATCGAAAAGATCTTTTCTATCATTATTTTGAAAATGGAGAACATGCCGTGAGCCCCCATTTTGGTGTTCGTAATGACCGTTATAAATTGATCCGCTATTATAAACGAATTGAAAATTGGGAACTCTTTGACCTCCAAAAGGACCCCAATGAACTCCATAATGTTTACAAGGATCCTGCCTATCAAAGCGTCGTCAAACTGATGAAAAAGAAACTGATCACACAAATGCGCCAATTTGATGACAAAGAAGCAGAAGCTATTTACAAAATCAACATCGACTAATGATGCCATCAGGGTATCCGATCTATTGGATGCCCTTTTTTTATTGCTATACGTTCCTTCAAGATGTTTATTGAAATGCTGCCTATATAGTTAAGTCCAATAGGGTCATTGTAAATAGGTTGTTTTGCAGACACATAATCTTAAAAAAATTGCAATAAATAGAATCCGTAATCGATTGTCTTATAAATAAATTTTCATTTATAGTATAATTTTCATTTATTTAATGTATTATTAAAATGATTTACATAAAATCATTTTAATCACCATTATAGCCAAGATACACGTACTTAATTTTATGAGAATTTACTTGTTTTTAATTTTATTACTCACTACAAATATAGTTATAGGTCAATCGAAGGGCAAAGTTCTCGGAACTGTTTTTGCTCAAAATGCTGAACCGTTAGAAAAAGCGACTGTAACGATTCTCAATTCAAAAGACTCTTCCGTAGTTTCCTACCTCCTTACTGACACAAAAGGTAAATTTGAATTTGTTAAAATTCCCACAGGGACCGCATTAACGCTTTTTATTTCACATGTCAATGCAAATCCTTTTCGTAAGGAATTTACTATACCTAACGGAGAAAATTATGATTTCGCTCACTTAAAGCTCGACTCGAAAAGCCTCGAAGAAGTAGTCGTCAATATTGTTCCCCCCGTATGGATGAATAAAGATACGTTAGAATATAACACCAACTTCTTCAAAACTCGTCCCAACGCCAACGTAGAGGAATTGCTCAAAGAACTACCTGGTCTTCAGGTTAATATGGATGGCTCTATTTACTATCAAGGGAAAGAGGTTTCCAAAGTAAAAGTAAACGACAAGGATTTCTTTTCGAGTGACGTACGTATAGCCACACGAAATTTGGATGCTTCTCTTATCAAAACAGTACAGGTGTACCGTGATAAGGGCGAAACAAAAAAAGAGAACGAAGACGAAGATAAACTGCCGATCACGATTAACCTAAAATTTAAGAAAGATTTTCTCAAGGCCAGTTTTGGAAAACTTTATGGTAGTGCGGGTACACGCAGCAGGTATGAGGCCGGTGGTTTATTCAATACATTTAAAGACACACTACAGCTAAGTTTCCTAGGTTTCGGAAATAACATTAACCGCCAAAGTTTTGATTACAATGAATTGAACCAAGAAGCTGGACTTGGACGTGCCGAAAACTATGGATTTGATAATTTTGGAGGTAGGAACTATTCGGGTAAGGCCAACGATATTGGCTTGGGCTTTAATCTCAACAATGACTGGGGAAAGAAGACCAAGTTGAACATCATGTACATGCTGAAATATAATAAAGCCGAAAATCAAAATACCGGCAATCAAATCTCTTTATACGATCAGGAAAAACAATATTCAACATCCGATTACCAGCAACAGGAGAAATCTGTAGGACATAATCTCAAAACCCTCCTCCGACATCGTATGGATACAACAGCCTATTTTGAATTTACACCGAATTTGGGTATCAATTCAAAAAACAATTCAACCTTCGGAATGAACCGCTCCTATACGGATCTCAAAAAACTAAATGACGCAACAGGTACGGGCGGAAATAAGGAAAATACCCTGAACTATTCACATGGATTCTATATCGAAAAACAACTCAATAAAAACCACATCGTATCTTTTAGAAATACCATTTCCATCAATACAAATGAAAAAACCGACACCTCTTTTCAAAATACCTTTATATATGATACAGCTAAGCCGCGGACTAGTTTATGGTATAAAAACCGAACACAAAATAATTCCAACAACCTATATTTCAGTGCAGCCTATTATAATAAAATAATTAAAAAACTAAACTTTGACTACTACTTTACCTATGTCACTAACCGCCAAGGGCCACAGGAAAGTGTATATATCAATCGCGACAGCACTGGAGAAATGCATGCAGCTCCTTATGAAAATAGCTATCGTTACAAATACCAAGATTATATTACGGGTATTATATTTTACTGGAGACCCACCAAAGATTTTAACGTAAAGTTTGGAACAGCCTATCAAGTAAAGGTAAATCATTTTGATTTACTTAAAATCAACTCTGCCGAGAAATCATCTTTAGGCTACTGGTTGCCTAATATTAATATCCGTTATAAAGATCTAAACCTCGGCTGGTATAAAGATCTCGAGTCTCCCGAACTCTACGGAATTCAGCAACTCGTCATGGATCTAAATCCATTGTATACACGAAAGACATCCTTTATATTCAACAATATCGAAAAACAGAATGTCAGTATATCATACTATAAGTATACCTCGAAATTGCAGTTTAATGTAAATGGAAATATCAATTATGTCAATAACAGCATCGGGTCCCGTAGTTGGCGAAACAACAATACAGGACAAATGACCACGCAGATGTTTCTCGCTGGATCAAAATATAACTATAGTACCTATACTTACCTGAGATACAACCTAAAAGCCAGCAAAAATTGGTCATTCTATCTATCGCAAAACAACAGTATCTATACCTATGAAAATTATAGTTCCATCAATGATGTTGATAATAAAGGGACCAATATAGGGATCAATGCCAGCCAACAATTTTCCGCGACGTGGAAAAACCTAGTGACGATATCACCACAGTATACCTATTCTTGGAACAAGAACATAAATTCGGTAAAAGATAACCCCGACTTTATTGAATCAACTTATTCAATCCGTAAAATTGGTGCAGGATTGAATATTAATCCAATCCACGGATTTTCGCTAGAATCAACATACTCCTTAGATAACCGGGCCAGCGGATTGAGCGGCAGAAAAAACTACCATATATTAAATGCGTCAGTCTATTATACCTTTAAAAATAATTCACAGCTAAAATTGACCGGCTTTGATATATTGAATCAGAATACCCAAAATTATTGGGGCAGTCAAGGCAACGTAACATATTTTGGGAATTCACTTACATTGAAACAATATTTTATGTTGGGCTATGTCCATAAATTTAATATTATAAAAACAAAGAAATAGATCCGGTAAAGAGCTGAACCTTGCTTATAGCAACAACAAAAATGATTATTACAATCTTTCAATATTCGATATCCTACTTTTCATTTCTTCAAGTTCGGCACGCGATAAACGTTGCTTTTCCGAATAGCTATCTGTATGTTGCTCGCGCAATTTGCGTAGACCCTTTCGGCTATCCGCTTCATAATCGTTTAGGTCAAAGGTAACAGAGTCGGTCGTTAAATTCGCGATACGATAAAGCGTACGCATTGTTTTTCCATCTTTTGTATAGGAAACCTCATACACATCACCAACCTTTGGATCTTTCAGGTATTTTTCCTTCTTTTTTGCACCGTAAATTCCTGCTATAACAATAGCAGATACAAAAAGCCCAATCAGAACTAAGCCCGCAAAATATCCAAAAGGTGTTTTACGGATAGCTCCCGAAGATATGGCCTGACGTGTTTGTGGGTTGATTTCACGTTGGTAACTCAACTTCTTGCAATGATTGCAAATGGTTATGACCTCCGAACTATAGGGAAATATGGGTATCCAAAAAACATGGAAATATTTAATTTGCCTGTAGACAAAAAGGGATTGAACTGTGCCACAATAATCGCAGTTTCCGATTGCCGATTGCGATTTATTAGCTAAAACTTTTGTTCTTGTGCCAAAAATAATCATCGTGTTAACGTTTTAATTTACCATCATGGAGACACAAGAACATTGCCCTTTCTTATTCGAAAATACGAGGATTTACAATCCGTGCGTTGTCGCTTACGATTCGCACCTACCAATCAATATTCTGACAGGCAACATATTGCAAAGAAAACAAGAAGGTGTTCCGAAAAGAAAAAAAACTTGATGCCCCAGCTACTCCTCACCTATAAAAACCGCATCTTATCATTCTGACTCAAAAATTACAAAAAACAAAAAAACAAAGTATAGTTATCAGGTAGATTTTATATATTTGCATTAACATTTTTTAACACATGAAACAGCATACAGATAATATCCTTAAAAAACGAATGTCCTAAGGGGATGTTTTTACAGGTAAATTTCAAATATCTCCTATAACTCAACTCAAACAATAAACTCACTATTATAATTAGTATGGCAAAAAACAACATAAATTTTGTCGTAATGGCCGCGCTTTGTCTTAGTACTGGTGCACTATACGCACAAACCACTATAAAAGGAAAGGTAGTCGACAACAATAATAATCCTATTCAAGGGGCTACAGTTACCGAAACAAACAGTAAAAAACAGGTTCAAACAGATGTAAATGGACTATTTGAGTTCCCTTCGACCGGAAGCTCACTTAACATCAGCATTCAATATATTGGCTTTGAAACTAAGACTGTTCAAACCAATACTACAGGTTTCACCACGGTTCAACTTCTGCCAACGACTTCTCAACTAGACGAAGTTGTTGTGACGGCATTGAATATCTCGAAAGAAAAAAAGACATTGGGATATTCTATTCAGGAGCTGAAAGGAAAGGATCTTTCCGAAGCAAAAGAAAGTAATTTAGTCAATTCACTTGCTGGAAAGGTTGCAGGTGTTCAAGTCACAAATAGTCAAGGTAATATGGGGTCCTCCCGGATTATTATCCGTGGAGAAACATCAATTGCAGGAAATAATCAGCCATTATTTGTGATCGACGGAACCCCCGTTGATAATTCCCAGTTGGGTACGAGCGGTAATCGGGATTATGCCAATGCAATCTCAGACATCAACAGTGAAGATATTGAATCGATCAGTGTACTAAAGGGCCCCAATGCTGCTGCATTATATGGTTCAAGGGCCGCTGCTGGGGTAATTTTGATTACGACAAAATCTGGAAAAAAACGCAAAGGACTGGGAATAAACATCAATTCAAATAATACAATCGAACGACTCGCCGTTTTACCCGATTATCAAAATGTTTTTGGACAGGGTGCCGATGGAAAATTCAGCTATGTAGATGGCAAGGGCGGGGGTATCAATGATGGTGTGGACGAAAGCTGGGGTCCAAAGATGGACGGCAGACTGACTCCTCAGTTTTATTCCAATGGTGAAGCCGTGCCATTCGTAGCACACCCGGATAACGTCAGGAGTTTCTTTGGCACGGGAAGAACCTTAAATAATGGCATTTCAATTGCCGATGCGACTGAGAAGATTGATTACCGTTTCTCCTATAATAACAGCAATCAAACGGGGATTGTTCCCAATTCTTCTATTGAAAAAAATAATTTCAATATCAATACCCGTTATAAAATCACAGAAGATCTAACACTTACTGCTAATGCAAACTATGTGCGTACGAATTCTGGTAATTTACCTGGTGTAGGTGGTTTCCGTTCTAATGGTTACATGTTACAATTTACATGGTTTGGAAGACAAGTGGATGTTTCGCGTCTAAAAAATTATCGGGATGCTAACGGCAATCTAGTCAATTGGAACAATAGTTATTATAGCAACCCGTATTTCATTGCGGAAGAGAATACGGTTCAGCAACAACGCGACCGCATTTTTGGCAATATTGGTTTGAACTATAAAATCAATAAGTATTTGACGGCAAACTTCCGTACGGGCAACGATTATTATACAGATCGACGCAAAATTAGGATCGCATATGGCACGAATGGTACGCCCTATGGATCTTACGAAGAGGACGCATACACAGTAAATGAAAATAATACAGAGTTTACGCTGAATTATAACCGTCCCCTTTCCAATGATTTCACATTGGATATCCTAGGAGGTGGAAACATACGAAGCCAGTCCCGACAAAGGAATAACCAGAAGGCACCGCGTTTGGCAGTACCAGATGTATATACACTGGCAAACTCAAGAGATGCTTTAATTTCAACAGGTGAATATAGTCCTTTGAAAGCTTACAGCATCTTTTCTTCCGCGCAATTGGGGTATAAAAATTATGCCTTTTTGAATTTGACGGCACGTAATGATTGGTCCTCAACCCTACCTGTTGACAATCTATCTTATTTCTACCCATCAGCAAACGCAAGTATCGTACTGACAGATGCTTTCTCCATTCAAAGCAATGTACTCTCTTTTTGGAAATTACGTGGAGGATGGTCTAAAGTAGGTAAAGATACCGATCCGTTCAACTTGATCGATTCTTATCTTTTTAGCGCTCCTTACGGAAATAGTCCACAATTATCGGTCAATGACATTAAGAAAAATCCAGATTTAAAACCGGAAACAACAACCTCTACTGAATTAGGTACCGAGTTGGCATTCCTCAAAAGTCGGGTACGTTTGGATCTAAGTTTATACAATATCAATAGTATCAATCAAATCCTAAGCGTCGATGTAAGCCCTTCAACTGGTTACAAAAAACAACTAGTCAACGCCGGAAAAATCAACAATAAAGGGTTGGAAATTCAACTCGGAGTTACCCCGATAAAAAAACAGGATTTTCAATGGGACATCAATGTAAATTTTGCTACAAATAAAAGTAAAGTGGTAGAATTAGACGATGCGGGGTTGCTACAAAGCTATACGATCGGTTCTTCGGGAACGGTGCAGGTTTTGGCTGCAGTCGGAAAACCTTATGGAACTCTCTATGGAACCGGCTTTTTAAGAAATGAAGCTGGACGTATTATTGTCAATGCAGATGGGACTCCTGCTACTGACCCTGTCAACCATTATTTTGGAAAATTTACACCGAACTGGTTAGGTGGAATTACCAATCAATTCCGTTACAAAGATTTTGATCTGAGCTTTTTGATCGACATCAAACATGGTGGAAAACTGTATTCTGGCACGAATGCCACAGGTACAGGCACAGGGGTATTAGCCTCTACCCTTCCTGGAAGAGATGCTGAACATGGTGGCTTAAGCTATACCCTGAACGGTATAACATACGATGACGGTATCATTGCAGATGGTGTGAATGCAGATGGCTCAGAAAATACAAAAGTTGTTTCGGCACAACAATATTATAAAACATTATACAGAACCAATGAAGCAAATGTATTCGATGCGTCTTATGTCAAATTACGCGAAGTAAAATTAGGCTACCAATTACCTAATCGCTGGATTTCCAAAATTGGTTTTCAGGGAGCATCTTTCTCTTTAGTAGGTCGTAATTTGTGGATTATTCATAAGAATGCCCCCAATATTGATCCGGAAACAGCTTTTAATACAGGAAATGCCCAAGGTTTGGAAAGTTTGCAATTGCCCACTACGAGAAGCTTTGGTTTCAATTTGAACCTGAAGTTTTAAGAAAATGGAACAATCGAATTAAAAATAGAACAAAACTTACGGATTTATACAAATAACTGGCAATCAACATCTACAAAGCAAATAAGGCACAAGTACAGTTGATAACAGATAATTGATAAACAAATAACGATTAGAAAATGAAAATAAATAGCAAACATATAGCAGGACTTTTTCTCTTACTAGGTCTAACGACGTCCTGTAAAGACGAGTTAGCAAAAGTAAACCAAAATCAGAATGAAGCGGAAACTCCTCAGCCTGCCTACCTGCTAACCAGTACAATTAAGACGACAACAGATAGCTACTGGGGTATAAGTAACAACCTCGCGTCTAGCCTTTTATTTGTTCAACATTGGGCGAGAATACAATATACTGATCCCGACCGTTACATCTTTACAAATAATGATTTTAACGAAGGTTGGTCCACTTGGTATTCGAAAAGCATAAGTCAGTTGAAAATCATTCAAAAACTGGCGGAAAACACAGGAAATGACAACTATAAGGGGGTAGCAATCGTCCTACAGTCCTGGGTATTTTCTTTACTTACAGACGCTTATGGCGAAATACCTTACACAGAAGCCGGAAACATTGACGTCTATCTTACACCGCATTACGATACGCAAGAGAAAGTATACACAGGCTTATTAAACGATCTGAAAAGTGCTCAGGCTTTATTAAATCCGAGTGGAAAAAATATTGAAGGAGACATTATTTATAATGGTAGCATCGCGCAATGGAAGCGTTTTACAAATGCACTTCGTCTACGCATTGCTTTACGTATCGCAGATCGATTACCAAATCTCCCCAAAACAACATTACAGGAGATTGCCGCAGAGGGAAGTGGATATTTGACCTCAAATGCAGACAATGCACAGCTTATCTACCGCGACGCACCCTATCGCAATCCGGTCAGTGCATCGTTTGAAGCACGGGAGGACTATAGAGTGAGTAAGACAATTGTCGACAAACTGCGCTCACTCAACGATCCGCGTTTGGGTATTTATGCCGATACGACCACTACCTCAACGCCAGAACAATATATCGGAGTACCAAATGGTTTAACGGCAAGTGACGCTAGTAACTTGGGCTTCGCTCGCACTTCAAGACCAGGTATCTATTTTAGAGATCCACATGCTCCAGCAGTAATCTTAAGCTTTTCGGAAACACTTTTTGGTTTGTCCGAAGCAGTGAGCAGAGGATTTATCACAGGTGATGCAGCAGATTATTACCAAAAGGCAATCCGTGCTTCTTTGGAACAATACAACATTGGCAATGACCAAATCGTTAGCTACCTCAGCCAGACAGCCATTAAGTTCGATTCCAACCGCTACAAAAAATCCATTGGGGAACAAAAGTGGATTGCCTTGTACGGACAGGGCTTAGAAGCCTTTGCAGAATGGCGTCGGTTAGATTATCCGCAATTAACGCCTGCGAAGGCCGGGGCTTTAAACGGCAAAATTCCTTTGCGGTTTCTGTATCCCGGAACCGAACAATCACTCAACGGAACGAGCTATAAGGAAGCAATCGCACGTCAGGGCAGCAATACTTTACTCACTAAATTGTGGTTTGATGTAGAATAAATGTAGGTTAAAACAATTTTAAAAAAGCGGAAGAAGTTATTTTTCCGCTTTTTTCTGTAGATTTCTTATCTTCGTATAGCACTCTAAAGAATAAAATGTTATGGACGATCAAACATTAGACAGAATAGACCAACTTAGCGAGGAAGGAAACATCCAATGTGATGAAGGGAACTATCAGGCGGCGATCCGGGTGTGGACCGAAGCACTTGATCTAGTCCCTAGTCCACAACATGTTCATGCGGAAAGTCTTTGGCTCGAAGCTTCCATAGGAGATGCCTTTTTCTTACTGGACGATTTTGACAATGCCCTTTCCCATTTTGAAAAAGCAAAACAGAACATTATCGAAAATGCCTACGAAAACCCTTTTATCATGCTACGCTTAGGACAGTGCTATTTGGAAGACAACAATAGCGAGTCTGCCCAGGAATATCTTCTTCGCGCCTATATGATGGAAGGAAGAGACATTTTCGAAGATGAATCGCCTAAGTATCTTAAATTTTTAGATGACAATATCGATTTGGATTGATCATAATCCGTTAAAACGAATCGATTACTTCACCAACTTCCATAGGGAGATCCGACTCAAGAATGGAGGCTCCTTCCGCAAATATGGCCCTATACTTTTCGGTGCGTTCTGCCTTTGTCTTCAACTTATCGTAGGTAGACGCCGCTGAAATCATGCACATCACACCTTTGTTGTTGAAGAATTGATACATTGCCTGATTAGAATCCTTTAGTTCTGGCCCAATATAGACAATCATACGGTCGTAGGGTAATCCAGAGGATTTAAATTTTTCCAATGCAGCCTGATCTTTAATATTCATAGACATATACTGTTCTGGATTCTGCGCCAAATAAAACGCTACCTGTTCAGTATTATGTACCGTAACCCACACCCAACTGTAGGCATTGTATTTTTTTAGTATTGCTGCTGTGGCCGCCAATGGCAAGTCTTTCTTATCTAAGTTCAGAATGGTTTTACCTTTTGCCCATTGAATGACTTCATCAAGTGTGTTAATACCATACCGGGTAATATTTCCAGCCTGATCCTTTAATTTCAGCTTATGCAGTTCATCCCAGGTATAGTCAGATACTTTTCCTTTTCCATTTGTGGTTCTATCCAATGTCGCATCGTGCATCAAAATAGCAACACTATCCTTGGTGTAACGCGGATCGATTTCAAAAATAGCCGGTGTTTTTCGTAATACGGCTTCAAATGCCGCAATCGAATTTTCAGGAAGTCCAGCCTCCATCGTTCCCCGATGACCACTTACAATTTTTTTATCTTTAGCATAGGTAAAATAATCACGCATCGCCTTTGGAGAAGCAAACTCAAGTGAATGGATTTTTTGTCCGACGACTACTGAGTACGACGAAACAAAAAGAAAAAAAGTGAAAAATGTTCTTCTCATGGATTTATAATTACGTTAAAATTCTTAAGCCTTTGATACACAAAACAACATGCTAAACTAATCATCCAAGATCAATAAATCTTTAACAAAACATTCAATTCATGTAAACAAGCTAGTCTGTAAACATGAGCCTAGCAGATCAAACTCATCCACTGTGGCAAAATGTACCTGAAAATCACTGTATACCATCTCTAAAAATTAAAAAAAAATATAATATAGCTGTTGGCACAACTATAAAATAAACTATATTTGCGCATTAATTTATATTTGATCTAAATAAATTACCATGAAAAACAGAACACGATATATGATGTTCAGCAGCGGAATTCTTTTGCTTTTAAGTGCTCAGCTACATGCACAAGAATTATCCCTTATCGTAAAAGACAGAGACAATAAACCATTAAGCCAAGCGAATATCAAAGTTGACGGAAAAAGCGTCGGCTATTCTAATCAACTTGGACAATTCATTTTTGCCAAAAGACCTTTGAATAATCCGATTCAATTGCGGGTATCATACACAGGCTTTTCAACGGTTGAAAAAATGGTCAATTTAGATACCGTTCAACGTCCATTGTCAGTTCAGCTTAATTCTACCCAAGTGTTAGATGAGATTATCGTAACAGCAGGACGTAAGCCGGAAAGCATCTCCACTGTTCCTTCTTCAGTAACGATCTTGACCACAAAAGAAATTGAGGCCCAAAGCCAAATCAGCACCAATCTTTCAACAATTTTAGGGAATACTGTTCCCGGTCTTGGAACATCGACCAATAAAGCGACAAACTCCGGACAAACACTTCGTGGGAGATCTGTGCTTGTTTTGATCGACGGTATTCCACAATCAACGCCTTTGATGAATGGACAACGTGATCTTCGGACCATTGACCCGAGTGTCATCGAACGGGTTGAGGTTATCAAAGGTGCTACATCTATCTATGGAAATGGATCCGCAGGTGGTATTATCAACTACATTACACGCAATCCATCGAAAGACGCTGCTCCGATACAAGGGATCACAAGTCTTAGAACTACTTTCAATCCAGTTCATAGCGCCGGTACTATGGGCTATCGCATCGGACAAACCTTATACGGACAAAAAAATAAATGGAATTATACCGTCAGTGGATCCGCCGATTATGTTGGCCTGCAACGCGATGGCGACGGAGTTCCCCTTGGTCAGACAGACGGTCTTTCGAACACCTATCAATACAATGCGTTTCTAAAAGCAGGGTACCGTATCGATAGTAGCTCCAATATCACAGCAGTGTACAACTTCTATCGAAGTAACCAACACAATAGATACATCAGCCAAACAGGTGTATATGGTCAAACGCCAACGATAGGCGTGAAAGGCGAAGATCCAGGTAAACCTGCTGGAACTCCGTATAACCACAATGCCATGTTGACCTATACTAAAAGTAATCTATTCGCGTCGACATCTTTAACTGCTTCTGCATACTACAATACATTTCGATCCATGAACCGTTATGTCGAGAAAGCTTCTGCATGGTATGGTCCAGGACAAACACAAATCAATTCGGAGAAAAAAGGCTTACGCGTTAACTTAAACACACCTTTTCAGGTATTGGGTTCAAATGCAGATATCACCTATGGTGTAGATTTACTAAATGATGTAACAGATCAAAATCTGACCGACGGCAGGGTCTATATTCCCTATATGAACATGTTAAACGTTGCTCCATACGCCCAGGTAAAAATTGATTTCCTAGAAAACTTAATCTTTAAAGGCGGTGTACGTTATGAAAATGCAACAGTCAAAATAAAGGATTTCAATACCATTGCTACAGGGCCCAACAACGAAGGAAGTATTGCCGTAAAAGGAGGTAATATCCCCTACAAAGGAGCGACCTTCAATGCAGGTTTGCGTTACAACAAATTCGCGATCTTTAATCCCTTCGTAAGTTTCTCACAAGGTTTCGCAATCAATGAACTCGGTCGTATTGTACGTCGGGCAACAGATAATGATTTAGATAGCCTAAAAACCGACCCTATTATCACCAATAATTACGAAATCGGTTTCTCAAGCAATTACAGCATTTTCCAGCTATCAGCATCTTATTACTACAGTACTTCCAAAATGGGCGTTGAACTAGTGGATATTGGTGGTTACCTGATGCCACAACGCCTTCCAGAAGATGTGTATGGGTACGAAATTGCATTGAGCGCTAATATTTCGCCTCAATTGACCATCGGTGGAACCTATGCCTATGTGGAAGGAAAGTCAAAAAAAGACGATGGATCAAAATCCTACCTCAATGGCTCACGTATCTCGCCAGACAAAGCAACGGGATACATCTACTATACTCCGATAAAACCCTTAACCTTTCAGCTTTTTTGGGTGCATACCGGGTCCCGGGATCGCTTTCTTCCAAACGATAAAGGCGTATACAAAAACAGCGAAGGCCCCGTTAAGACCGTTGACCTATTTAACTTAAACGGAAATTACCAAGTAAACAAACAATGGTCTATCGGCATGGGGGTAGAGAACTTATTCAATAAAAACTATTACCCTGTTGTCAGTCAATACCGTGCCTTAAATGAAGAATACGTCAAAGGACAAGGTATGCTGGCCTCATTTAACATCAACTACAAATTCTAATATGTTTAAAACTGTCATTCTTTGGTTGCATAAATGGCTCGGAATCATCACCGGAGTTGTGGAATTCATCCTAAGCCTGACGGGCAGCATATACACTTTTCAGGATGAGCTCAAGCTCTGGGCTTATCCTGAAAAATATTTTATCTCCGACACAACCAACCACTCAAAAACTCCACTACCTTTAAGCACACTTCTTTACAGCGCACAGAAAAGCCTCGAAAAAAATCAAAAAATCACGCGGGTTGATCTCTATCCTTCGAAGAATCGTACCTGGGTATTTCGTGCCATAAAAACGGACGAAAAAGCATTTGGCCATTGGAATTATTACCGCTATTACAAACGCGTTTTCATCAATCCATATACTGGTCAAGTACAGCAAGTAGAAAATTCAAAAACAGAATTCTTTCAACTGGTGCTTCAGCTTCACCTAAACCTCCTCTTGGGCAAGCAATATGGCCATCCTATCGTCGCCTGGTCAACGGCCATTTTTGTCCTTATCTTACTTAGTGGCATTGTTCTTTGGTGGCCAAAAAAATGGAAGGGCAAGAATCTTAAGCGCAGTTTTTGGTTAGATACCAAAGTAAAATGGAAGCGACTGAACCACGACATCCACAATGTCATCGGATTTTACAGTTTATTTATCGGATTGATTTTTGCCATTACGGGCCTCGCATTTGCTTTTCCGGATTTCAAAAAGACCTATATCGCAACATTCAATTTATTGCAGCCGCCAACAGCTTCTTCCACACGCAGCTCCCCTATACCCTTGCCCGTTGTGGAAAAGAAATTTCAGGACAATGCGCTGCGGTATGCCTTGACAAATTATCCAGATGCTGAAATGATGTCGATCCGACTAAAAAAAGAAACCGAAACAGCAATGGATATACAGGTGAGACATCATGAAAAACGAAGCGGTGTATTTGATTGGCTTTATTATAATAAAGAAGAAAACAGTCTTACAGCAGTCAAATCCAGCAACAAATTGCAGTATGGGGATAAGCTCGGTGCACTTAACTATGATATTCATACCGGTGGCATCGGTGGACTCACAACAAAAATTATCGCTTGCCTAGCTAGTCTCTTTTGTGCTTCCTTACCCATCACAGGATATATCATCTGGATGAACAAAAGCAAAAAGAAGAAAAAGAAAGGTTATCAACATAATGTTAATAAGTACTGTTAATAACTGCATTTTTCTTTTAAACAGGTTTTCAACAGCGTTATTAACATAATGTGGAAAACTAACCCTTACCCTATTTACCGACACCATCTCTTGTGCAATTTATAGGAATGCGATACACCATCTGAAAAAACAACATACAAAACAAAAAGACGACAGTCTTTAAACCGAGAAGATCCCAACGCTAAGCCGCGCAAACAGGGCAACACTAAAAAAAGGAAGCATTCTTCAACAAAAGGAAGCAAAGCACACAGCCAAAAAAGAAAGTCGCGTGAGAAAAAAAGAAAATCCGATACACAGAAGTGCACCGGATCTCTTCAATAACAAACCAACAACTAACATACTAAAGATTCGGATTTCGCACCGTCTCTTCGTATGGTATAGCAAACAAATAATAAGGACTGTTTTCTACAAAATTAGAACCATCAGGAAATTTAATAACCCGGTGCCCTTGACCATTAACCAGCTTAGGCTTACCGTCTGCACCCACAATTTCTACTTGAATAGGTTTTCCCTCAGCATCAAGATAGGATTTACGCACAACCTTTCCCTGAGTCCGAAGAATATCCGACAAAGCAAATCCTTCACCCCAAAGTTCCTTGCGTCTTTCAACAAGAATGGCAGCAATTAATTGTCCATTATCATTTCCTGAAAACAGCTTAGCGTTTCTAGCCGTCCGTAATTTATTCAGCGCTGCTACCGCTTTATCGTTTTCACCAGCTCTTGCATAACCTTCAGCCGCAATCAAAACCATTTCAGAAGCACGCATGTATACAATATCTCCAATTAAATTGGACTTAAACTTAAACTTCTTATACCGTAGGAAACCTTCCCGACCAGGTAAATTATCCCATTCAAATAAAGCGTAACGCACATCACTGGTATCGAATAAATCTTTAAAATAAGGATCGGCCATAAAACTATAGTAATAAGATCCAGCTGACGACACATCCAAATAATGAAATGTATAACTTGCCACATTTTGCTCGTTAGTCTGCTGATGTCCCCAAATCCACTCGCTATTTCCAAGATCATTAAAACCTGCCTGATAATCTGACGGAGTCATTAAATTATACTTCTGAGCTGCTTTTTCAGCATATTCAGCGGCTAGCTTCCATTCGCCTACCTGCAAATAGGTTCTCGCAAGCAGACCATACACGACATCCGCATTGATTTCGTATTTATCCGCTCTACTAGCAGAAGCCAACAAGCTTTCACTGTCTTTGAGATCTTTCAAGATAAGTTCATACACTTCTTCCTGTGTTGACCTTGATTTTCCTTCAGTCGACAATGTACTGGGTTCGGTATAGATCGGAACAGACTTGGCATTTTTATCTTTCAGATAACTGAACTGATAAAAAGTCGCCAGGTTTAGATAAGAAAACGCGCGCAATGCTTTCGCTCTTCCTTTCAATACATTTTTGGTTTCGACAGATCCCTCAGCTCCATCCACTTTCGCGATCACATTATTCATATTATCGATCACTTTATACAGCATTATCCAAAAAGAATTAACGCGATTAGAACGATTGTTTGTTAATTCGGTAAATGCGTATGCATCGCGATAACCGTATTTGGTCGTCACCGCAACATCACTTCCCATTGCATCACTTGTACGCATTACCGCCGTATAACCTGGATTGGCATAAGTAAAATAAGTATCATTTAAATACTTCCAGGTACCGTTGATCACCGTAGCAACATTGTCGGTATTTTTAAACACTTCACCTTCCGGCACAGAAGTGGTTGGATCCAGCTCAAGCGCATCCTTACATGATGCATTCACTAGGGAGAGCGCCAATATGATATATACAATTTTTAGTTTCATGATTTTCATTTAAATTCTCAGATTAACAATAAGGCATTAAAAAACAAGCTGAATACCACCAGAGATTGTTCGCATTGCCGGATAGCGAAAATAGGTCGCCCCATTCACCGTCTGTTCTGGATCCATTCCTTGATGACCATAAAATGTCAATAGATTTTCGGCCGTTGCAAAGACACGAAGTTTTTCTACACCTATCCGCTTCAATAAATCCGAAGGTAATCTATAGCCCAAACTCACATTTTTAAGGCGTGCATAAGTGCCACTGTAAAGAAAACGTGTGGACGAAGAGGTCCAATTCAAGTTATCGGTAGTCAATTTAGGCACATCGGTCTGCGTATGCTCAGGCGTCCAGCGCTCGAGGATCTCCTTGGACCAGGCACGTCCTGGATTATTACCGCTATGCATAAGCTGAATATAATCGTTATCTAATATCTGTCCACCCAAACTAAAACTCAGCAAAGCAGACAAATCAAAATTTTTGTAAGTGAAACTGTTTTGAATCCCACCGACAAGATCTGGCAATGAAGTCCCGGCAATAAAATTACCGGCCTTACTGTATTCCGAAGTTTTTTCACCTGTTTTATTACCGTCCTTATCAGCGGTATACCATTGAGGCAGACCGTTATCTGGATTTACTCCAGCCCATTCCGGCAGATAAAAATCATAGATACTTCCGCCTACACGCAAAAGCTTATTCCCCGTAATGATCGGTTTGTTATCTTTTGGCAAAGCTGTAATCTTGTTTTTGTAATGCGAAAGATTGACGTCTAAATTCCATTTAAAATTTTCATTTCGAACCGGGACAGTACGAATATCCACGTCGATACCGGTATTTTTCAGCGCTCCAATATTTGCATCATAGCCCGTATAGCCTGTTGAATAAGCCATCGGCATGGTGAACAGCAAATCCTTACTCCGACGGTTAAAGTACTCCACACTCAATGAAACCCGGTTTTCAAATGCAGATACATCGACACCTACGTTCAAATTGAGGTTCGACTCCCATTTTAGATCTGGTGTAGCCAACCTACCGGTATACGTTCCGCCTTTACCCAAACTATTTGCAATGGTATAAAGTCCTTTATAAGCATAATAGGTACCTAAATTATCGTTTCCTTGTCCACCATAACTTGCTCTTACCGTCAGCTGATCAATCGTTGTGTTATCCTTCAAAAATTCTTCCTGTTTCAGCTTCCAAGATCCACCCACAGACCAGAATGTTCCCCAACGTTTTGCTGGCGAAAAGCGCGACGAACCATCAGTACGTAACGAAGTCGATAAATAATATTTGTTATCATAATTATACTCCGCTCTTCCCAAGAAACTCAATAGCCTATACCCAGCACTTGATCCCGTGAAGTTATTGAGTTGTGATGCCGCAGCAGGTTCATCAAAGTAAGGGAGCACAAATTGCTGTCTGCTACCGTTGATATTACTATTGTTAAAATCATAGTATTCCTGGCCGGCCAATACATTGAGGTAATGTAAGCCAAACTGCTTCTCATAAGTCAATAAATTGTTCCAGGTCTGCGCTACGGTACGTACATTTGAACGATAAACATAGCCGCCCGTATTCACACCGTCTCCCAGTAAAGGATTGGTATAGTCGTGTGTATTCCCGTTGATGTAATCAACATTATATGTCGACTTAAATTTTAAATTTTTAGAAAACAACACTTCCAGATAAGTCCGGGCAGATAGATTTTCCCGACGGATATCATTTCTGTCCAAAGGAAGAGAAGCAGCTAAATTATTACGTGGTGTTGCACCACTTGGACGATATTCTCCAAAATCGTAAATCTTATTTCCGGCTCCATCAAGCACAAATGAACCATCCGCATTGCGCTCATAGTATGGATAAAAAGATGGCACCAGTCTCGTAAAATTTATAATGTTTGCCGTATTGCTGTCCTCAGACTGCGGATATTTTTGTTGTGTACTGCTACCACCTATATTGAGACCGACATTTAACCAGGATTTCACTTTGCTGTCAAGATTTGCGCGCAGGTTGTACCTTTTAAATCCAGATTCAATCGCTATCCCCTGATCGTTCAGATAACCACCCGAAATATAATAGGTGCTTTTGGCACTACCACCACTAAACCCTAGATCTGCTTGTGTACGCACTCCCGTACGTTGCAATACGTCGGTCCATGGATCATCCCATAGTGTCTTAGCTCCGGCAACCAACTTACCATCTACTCCGACCGGCTGCGGGTATTGACTGCCATACGGATTGATATTTAAATCTGTCAATACGGTCTTACTTGCGTTGGACGCCGCTTGCTCTGCTGTAAGGCCATTTGACAGGTTTTTGTTTCTCAAAGCTTCCCAATAGAGCTGAAAATATTCATCGGTCGATACCTGGTCATAGTCACGAACTGCACGGGTTGAATAGCCCTGTGTAAAATTGAGATTAATCTTGGTGTTGTCGGAAGACACACCAGACTTAGTAGTAATAATAATCACACCATTCGCCCCTCTGGATCCGTAAAGTGCACTTGATGCTGCATCTTTTAAAACAGAGATAGACTGAATGTCATTCGGATTGATGGAGTTAATATCCCCGGCATAAGGACTACCATCCAACACGATCAGAGGTGAACTGGAGGCATTAATGGAGCCGATACCCCTAATACGGATGGCTGCTTCAGTACCTGGCTGTCCCGAGGACGCTACGGACTGTAAGCCCGGTACCTGTCCCTCCAGGGCCTTCGTAATATTTGATACCTGTCTATTTTCAATAGCTTTGCTGCTCACCGTACTGACCGACCCCGTTATGTTTGTACGTTTGGCAGTACCGTAAGCCACCACCACCACTTCTTCCAGATCTGTACTGGAGGGTTTCAAGGACAATGTTAAGTTTGTACTTGTTGCTTTTAGCTGCTGAGATTCATAACCTACAAAGGAAAATTCCAATACAGGTAATACGTCACCTGTGACATTGATTGTAAACTCTCCTTTTGAATTCGTTAAGGTTCCTTGATTTTGCCCCGAAATGCGAACATTTACTCCAGGAAGTAGGTGACCGGTTTTGGCATCAACAACTTTTCCTTGTATAGCCCGCTGCTGAGCATACAACCTGTTCATATTGACACCTGATAATGCTATCGCAGCAATAGGAATGTATTTAAGTTTTGCGTACATCGTAAGAATGCTTTACTAAATAAGTTAAGTGTGATTAAATACAAAAAACACAGTGGCTCCTTGCATTCCAATAAAATCTACTGAATAAGTAGTTTTTGCTGGAACGCAAATATATAACAAAATCTATTGAATTAATAGATTTTGTTTCGCTAAAACACAAAACACTATAAATAAAGTACTTAAAATTAAAAACTAAGCTTATAAAAGTCATTTAGTAAGCTAACTTACTATTATTGATCAAGCCATTTTTGAAACTTCGGAGATCGTTCCTCACTAACAATGACTACAATTCCCGATGGAGTTGAGGGCATTAACGCTAATTTGATTCTATTTCGACTAATTTTTAACATGGATTGAATCGCATCTATTCGAACAAGAAATTTACGATTGATCTGGAAAAAAACTGTTGGATCTACCTGTGTAACGAGATGAGTGATGGTATCTTCAATAATATATGCAATTCCAGATCCTTTTTCTACAGCATACAACTCTTTGTCTTCTGCCATAAAATAAGCAATATCAGCAATGGCCAGCGACTTTAAAAAATTACCATATTTCACTAAAAAACGCTGTTTGAGCCGAGGTTCTACTTTAGGTAGTAGCGGTTCGATACGTTTCATGACCTCAGTCAACTCGTCGCTGTCGAAAGGTTTTAACAAATAGGCATACCCTCTATTTTGGAAGGCCTCCAAGGCATATTGTTCGTAAGCCGTCGTAAAAATAAGCGGCACATCGATAGATACCTGCTTAAAAATTTCAAAGCTCAGCCCATCCATCAGGTGGATATCCATAAAAATCAGATCGAATTGATTTCTATTGATTGTCACCACCGCTTCCTGAACCTCTTTTGCATTGGTAAAGGTCAGTTCACTTTCTCCATAGCGCGCAGTCAACATCTCCTTTAAGCCTACAAAAGCCCAGTCTTCGTCTTCGACAATCAGTATTTTCCATCCCATGGGTTGAATGTAATAAAAAATCCATTTCCTAAAAAGAAAATGGATTAATATAT